>JAQJDB010000003.1 GCA_032139905.1 Nitrospira sp. MA-1 | reverse complement strand
AACACCTGCTGAACGATTTAACCCATGTGTTGCAGCGACCGGTTGAAACCGCAGCAGCTAGCGGACCTTGTCTGAGTCCTTCGGCTTCGCTCAGGATAAACTCCGCGAGTTGGGCCGCTCTTCGGAGTTGGCGTCCCTCCTCTTCAATGAGGCCAAACGGGGCGTCAATGGTTTTGACTACTTTTGCCGAAACAAAAGTGGTTCGGCTGCCGGGCCGAAACCCGGCATCTAATCAGTTTGAACAATCAGGCAGGTGGGAAGGGGCCGGAAGTATGTGTAAAGGGAAGGTCTGCCCCCAGGCAGATAAAAGACGAAGCGACCGTCACAGGTTCAACCTGGATCATAATAGCCATACACACGGTTTAACACTTCCGACAGGATCGCTTCATGTTGGGCCTCGGCTTCATCCCACGTGGAACAGCGGCGGCACGTTTGATCCAGGGCCCCACCAAACACCATCGTTTCAAACAGGAGAGGGGGGCCGGCGAAGAACTGATGATCAATCCCAAGGAAAACGGTAGACACCTCAATGTCGGCGATCTGGGTGTGACTCACAACCCGATCAGCCGTTTCCACCCATTCGCCAAATTCCTTGGCACCAGAGGCCAAAACGACTTCTTGATTACGTAAAATATAGAATCGCATGTCAGCGCTCCAGATCATATTCCACGTCGCCGTGGTCTCTTCCTCGAAAGCACACCCGACATGATGCCAATTTCTGGCTTTCTACATCAACACCGGGCACGGAATTTTCTTATCTGCAAAGTACCCGGCTGAAGTGCGAATCACCATGCAGCCCTTGGACCTGACGCCTTCCGGCTGGCCCAAAGGAGGGGCGCTCTTCTCAGCCAGCGGACCCTGTGTGAGCCTGGCGAGTTGGTCCGCTCTTCGCAGGGTTAGCGGCCCTCCTCTTCGATGAGGCCAGGCGGGGCGTCAATGGTTTTGGCCACTTTTGCCGAAACAAAAGTGGCTCGTCGCACGAGGGCGAAACCCCGGCCTTTAAATGCCAAGTGCCACAAGGATCCACAGAGAAAAGTGAGTCATGCTCAAGACGCAGGAACGGGTGAAGGGGCCTGGGAGTATCTTGAAAATGAAAGCCTTCCCAAACCCGCCTCTTCATGAAAAAAAAATGGAAGCCAGGTTGCGTCTCATGAGGAATCGATGACAATATTGGTCTCGGTTTTTTAGAATCCCGGAGAATCATGTTGCTCAGGCCCTGCTGTGGCTTGATGACCGTATGTACTCACTCACGAATAGGATGGCACATGACTGAAGAAACGAAGCCCGTGTTTACCATAGAGAAAATCTATGTCAAGGATTTGTCCTTAGAAGTTCCCCATGCACCCGGCATTTTTCTGGAGCGTGACGCCCCACAAATACATATCGAGTTGAAGACGCAACATACCCGTGGGGAAGAGGGCTTGTATGATGCATCCTTGACGGTCACGGTCACGGCCAAGGTGAAGGATAAGGTCATGTTTATCGTGGAAGCGGAACAAGCCGGGATTTTCCGGATTCGCCATGTCCCGGAAACGGAACTGGGCCCGGTGTTAGGCATCGGATGTGCGAATATTCTCTTTCCCTATGTTCGCGAGACGGTGTCTGATGCGGTGACACGGGGAGGGTTCCCGACCGTCATGCTCAACCCGGTGAATTTTGAAGCCCTCTACCACCAACAGCAGCAGCAACAAAAGACTCAAACCGATTCCGTAGCCACGACTCACTGAGTCAGCTCCTAGGGCGAAGTGCTTTTTCGAAGGGCGCGGGGAAATAGCATTTTGAGGGTTACAACACGAAAGAAATCAGGAATCCGTCTTTCCTTTATTATTCACACTCGTAGGGGGTAGCGGGCAGGTATCAAACCCTCCGTCATTCATCTTAAATTGTCATCCTGAGCAGCAGCGAAGGATCTGAGACCAGCCATGCCTGCACATCGACACGCGACGCCCCTCCGTCATCCTCACAGGTCGTCATCGGGCATTCATCTTTAATCCTTCACCCAACCGAGACCAAAGAAAACAGAAAAGCAGAATTCCCTCGCGGTGCCACACAATGTCGGTCAATAGAGGTGGGGGAGGGAGGTTAGGGGCAAAGTGTGAGTGATGTGGGAATGCCAGGCCTGACTCTGTGGCGCGAACGGTTATTCTTCCGTAGTCCAACGCCTGCCGGCTGCCCCAAAGGAGGGACGCTCTTAGTATTCCGCGGACCTTGTTTGAGCCTTGCGAGTTGGGCCGCTCTTCAAAGTTGGCGTCCCTCCTCTTTAATGAGACCAGACGGGGCGTCAATGGTTTTGGCCACTTTTGCCGAAACAAAAGTGGCTCGTCGTACGGGGGCGAAACCCCGTATTTAAGGAACGCAGTGCGGCTCACCTATTAAAAAAACGTGCTTGAATCTTCCGAATGAATGGTCGAGTGACTTTAGCCTTCAAGTCATTCCGCTGTGCATCCTCAAACAACGCATTGCATTCCCGTTCCAGAATGCCACCAATGACTTCGGTGTTTCGACGCCTGCCGGCTGGCCTACAGGAGGGACGCTCTGAGCATCTCGCGGACCTTGTTTGAGCGGAGCGAGTTGGGCCGCTCTTCGGAGTTGGCGTCCCTCCTCTTCAATGAGGCCAGACGGGGCGTCAATGGTTTTGGGTCCTTTTGCCGAAACAAAAGGACCTCGGCTGCCGGGCCGAAACCCGGCGCATAATTGTTCCCAAATTAATGATCAAGAGAATTAATCCTTAGAGACATCGCAGTGGGCCGCTTCAAATAACCGCATTGCACTCTCGTCCCGGAATGCCACTAATAACTTTCTTGTTCCGAGGCGGAGTACAGCGAGCCACCTCCTCGCCTCGAATATCGATTTGCCGCCACCCGTGTTGTTGGAGAAAAGGAATCAACGTCCCGAAGTACATGGTGGCCATGCCGGCCAGTGCGAGAGGCGGAGGATGAGTCACCCAAAGATTTTCCCCGTGACTTCAAGGGGTGGCTATTGAAAAATTTCGTCGGGTTCCATCTTGTGACGATACTGCAGTTGAAGGCCATTCAAGAAATTCCGCAAAATTTGGTCCTGGCATTTGCGATAGTGTTTATGATCAGGTCTGCGAAAAAATGCACTCAGCTCATGTTTGCTTATACGAAAATCAGCCAAAGCCAATATCGACAATATGGCATCGGCTTGTAAATTGAAAGCGATCTTCAGTTTGACGAAAATAATATTATTATTGAGCCGTTGTTCCGGTTCAGCCTGCGCGCCATCTTTCTTGCCGCGCCTATCGTTAATCAACCCATTGAGAAACGTGGCGAACATGATGTCAGGACATTCGACAAAATCCGGATTATCATCTTTTTTTAACCATGCACTCACCTCTGTTCGCGTCACGGTCCGGTTGGCCTGAGCAAAGACATCAATCATTTTGGAATCACTGAAATCCAGGATGTAGCGAATTCGACGCAGGCAATAATTATTGTTCATGTCTGTGTTCCCGTGACTTCATGGTGCTCTGCACCACGGGTTGGTGAGAGTTGGATTAGAATTTTTTTATCAGCGAACGTGATCGAAGCACCGGTCATTATGGCCTTGTTGAATAAATCTCAAAAATCACCAAAATATGCACGAGAAAAATTTAAGCATCAGCAGCTGGCGGGAATGTTCAAAAACGTCATCCAGCAAGGCCACAGCCATTTTGGCGCCCGGAGCGTACCCTCAGTACGTAAGTACGACAAAACGGCGACCTGCCTGCGCGAAGCCGCTCCGGCGAAGGCAGGGAACGCCACTGGTGGCTTTTTTCAACATTCCCATTATGTTCCTTCGCGTGTGCGTGTGGCCTTTCCCGTTGAGCAGGACCAGCCCAGGCCAGAAGCAGTGTAACGTATGAAGGCAGGACCCGACCACCAACCCAATAAAAAGGCAGAAACTTCCTCGCCCTTGTAGGGGTTTGTTCCGAAGCGGAACTCGCGGAGCCTGTCCTGAGCGAAGCTGAAGGGCTTAAACCGTCCTCGCCGAATCTCCGAAGTTGGCTGCGCTCCCCGGCCACGCCAAAGGCAGGATAATCTGCGAGGCAGGATGAGGCGACCAGATGAAATCGAAAAGAAGAAGTCTCTCCAACTCCAACATGATCTCGGTCAATAACGGCGAGGGAGGGAGATTTGGGGGCAAGGTGGGAGTGTTGTGTGAATGAAGACCTGACCCCTCACAACGTATCTAATTTTTTGCCTACGATTTTCTAGATAATTCATTAAACTATTTCCCGTCATATGTGGCCCCAAGTTTCTTCATAACCCACTCCATAGCTGGGTTTGGATGCCTTTCTTCATTCCCTTTCCCTTCCATTCGATCGGCTGGATTGAATGTCAATTCAAAAAACGTTGCCGCAGCAATTGCATCCTTGAAAGGCTCTGCCTGCTTTTTGAATCCATCTACGGAAGAGGCTACGGAATATTTATACGCGTAATTCTCCTTCAAGCGAAATAATGCCGCATGCCGAACAGCAGCAAATTTTGCGAACCATCCTGCAGGAAGGAGAAGCAAAGCACGAACAATAATTTGTCCAAAAAATTCAGTTGTGCTCACGTCTGGTTCTTTTCCTGACACCCATGAAATTCCAGGTAAAACATAAGCCAAAAGGGGGAGTACTGATAAAAAAAGCAAGAAAACAGCAAAGTAAAATATCCACCTTGCTCCTTTCAATTCCTTTTCAAGCTTATCTCTTATATCACCAAAGGACCCAGCTAACCCTGCGACGGTGGCACCGGTAAGCATACCCTCGGCCTGTTCTGTAAGCGTTTTTATATCATCTTTAATATTCCCAAGTTCCTTAATAAGGTTTTCCTGTTGCTCCTTCCCTGTTTTGAATGTTGTTTCTCGTTCCAGCAACTCTTTTTTGAAACTTTCGAAATTAGCTTGATAGGCCAGGACACCTGTCTTTAGTATCTCTGCCTGTTCATTTGTTGTACGAATTGCAGTTACTTTTTGAGTGCTTTCCTCGGTATATTCCGCTATGGTTTTGCGGTCTTTCTCTCCCTCTATCTTTAGCCGATCTAATTCTTCTTTCAAGACATCTGCTTGTTTCTGAAGTGATTCAATATGCTTTTTAGCCTTCTCCCCGTCTATAACAACTTGTGATAAATTGGCTTGCATTCGCTGAATATTAGCAAGCTGTTTGGAAAATTCACTAAATGCATACGAAAAGTCACTAAATTGCGGCCCATTAATGATGTTGGCCAATGGGTAATAGAAGACCAATGCGTTTTCAACCGTGTTTTGAATTTGCTTGAAAATTTTGTGGATGGGAATGTTTATTTGGGCGTTTTCGTTTTGAACAGTGAATCCAATCGGATCAAGAGTTCCCACCCCACCTTGCTTTTTAAGTTCATCAAAGCTGTTGTTAAGAGCTTGATATTGCTGAGTTACTTGGGACAAATTGGAGTGAAATTCTGTGGCAAATTTATTTGGAACAAGGTCCAATTCAACATCCCCGTTCAAGCCTGTTGCCAAACCGATTAATCCTAAAACCCTGGCGTCTATATCACCTATGCTTTGGTCAATCCCAGGAATAACTTTCGAGAAATCGAACTTGTCTCCATTTGCACTTTCAAGTGTTTGCAAACGTTCGGTGCACTTGGAGCGGACTTGTTCCAATGTGCTTACCTCAACCTTAATTGGTTCCAGCAATGTCTTGCTCATCTTTGAATTGTTTCCTTAGCCTAGTGGTTATGATTGGGGTCTGGCCTTGTGAACATTTTGGGCCAGTTTTTTGACCAGTCTTCTAGCTTGGCACATCCGCTTGAGTAGGGGTGAATGGCGTAATTCTTGATTCAATACTTCTTCGGCCATACTAACCAACCCATAAAAAAGTACAGAAAAAATTTAAACATTACTTCATGTGGAAGCTGGTGTCAGTTCATGTTTCTTTTGGGGCCGAATTAATTCCTTCTTGCTATTTTTTAAACCCATTGGCGGAAATCCTTTCAAGGCCTACTGCTGCAAATGGTGTCATGGAGGATGGCTTCCATGAGTTCTTGGGTTTCGGATTGGGTGGTGGTGAGTTGGGTTTCCAGTTGGTCGCAGAGGGCCAGCAGTTCATCCACTTTGGCGACGATGCGGTGTTGTTCGGCGAGGGGTGGAAGGGGAATAAGCGCTGGCCCCATTCGTTTTAGGGTGACTCGGGTGATTGCAGCGCCCTTCATCAAGCCCCGCATTTGATTATAGAAAAATGGGGACTGTAAAAATACAACTACTAGCCGGTTATAAATTAGTGCTGATAGTTTCAGCAAAGCAACGCTGGATAGCATACTGAATGGTTCATCAAGATCATTGATTGTGACGATGCCAGTCGTAGCTCCGTCCTTGATGTAAAGGATGTCACCCTTTTCGGGGTTACACCGGGCATAGATCTCATTGTGAACTTTGGTTGTTACGTAGGTGAGGTTTTCGAGTGCTACACCTTCAGGCTTTATGTTTTTGGCGGTAATGTATTTGAAGGGTCCATTCGCTAAGTTCGGGGGCGAATGGTGCGTACCGTCTGTAAGTTTATTTACCACGTCGATCAAATGCACCCAACACCAGGTTGCCGGAATCTCGAAAGGAAATTCAGTCTCCTCGACTTGAATGACATCTGTTTGACGGCGCATATGGCCATCCGCCAGCAACCGCGCCTTCTCCGCCTGAATCTGCTTGAGCAGTTCGGAGGCGGGCTCGTCGGTGGGGTCTTGCTCCACTAATTTGCCGCGGACGGCGAGGTTGAGGATGGTTTGGCGGAGTTGTTTGATATGGTCGGGGCGGGTGGTTAGGCGCGGGAGGTGGTTGAAGTAGAAGCGGGCGTGTTCCAGGAATGCGTCGGCATCCGCGCCATTATTCAAATGATGCAGAGACGACGCCACTAGCCGATCCCGGCGGCTCTCCCGCTCCGTCTGCGCCGTCTCCAATCGATCACACAGGGCCATCAGTTCATCCACCTTGGCAACGATCCGGTGTTGTTCTGCGAGGGGTGGGATCGTCACGACCATACGTCCAAGGGTCTGGCCGTTGACGTTTGGTTGGCCAGCGCCTCGCGCTCCGTCCTGAAGCTGCTTCCAATAGGCGGGGGATTCGAGAAATAGCTTTAAGTATTGATCATAGAGTTCTGTCGTCCCTTGGACACGGATTAGATAGGACGCAAAGACTGCTGTTACCGGGGCATGTCTAACGAGGAAGGTTTTCCCAATTGTCCCGCCTGTTCGTGCGATTAGGATGTCGCCTTGTTCGAGCTTGTATTGGCCTATGTCATGGTCGGAAATCTCGCATCCCGGCACTGATGCCCAATCAACCGAGTTGTTTTGGATGTCCGTGATTCGCAGGAGACGCACATCTTTGAGCAATTTATTTGCTGAAGCAGTGTAGCCGTAATGAATTTTTCGGCTAATTGTTGTCAGGCGCGCCCAGCACCAATCTGTTGGTACCTTAAATGGTAGTTCCTCGTCATCAATCTGAAGTGGTGGCTCTGGTTTTCTGATCTTCCCTTCCTTCAATAACCGGTCCTTCTCCGCCTGAATTCGTTTCAGCAGTTCGGATGCGGGTTCGTCTCTGGGATCCTGCTCGACCAGCTTTCCGCGCACGGCAAGGTCGAAGATAAAGCTGCGTAGGCGTGGGATGGCGTCTGGTGCCTCACCGATCCGGTCAAAGTGACTGAGAAGTTGGGCCGGGTTCATCGCAGCATGGCCTTCTCAAGAATGGCCTTGAGCTGATCACGCAAATTAGCGGTATCCTTTTCGGCTGCGTCGAGTTTTTGCAGCAGTTCCTCGGGATCGCCGTGGTCGTCGGCAACGGTGTGGGGATTTTTGAAGTCCAGGTTGTAGCCACGGGCTTTGACTTCATCGGCCGTCACCTTCCAGGCGACTTCGGTTTCCTTCCGTCCTTTGCGTTTCGCACCGCCCCACCAGTCGATGCAGGGTTTCAGATGCTCGAAACGGATGGGTCTGGTCATCGAGTAGGCTTTTTGTCCATCGGGAATACGGTGTTCGTAGAACCAGATATCCTTGGTTGGCTCGCCCTTCTCGAAGAACAAAAGATTCGTGCCAATACCGGCGTAGGGTTTAAAGACGCTGTTGGGGAGACGGACAATTGTGTGGAGGTTGCATTCCTCCATGAGATGTTCTTTGAGGCGCGTTTTGACGCCTTCGCCGAAGAGCGAGCCGTCGGGCAGGACGACGGCGGCGCGGCCGCCGGATCTGAGCAGGCGCACGATGAGGGCCAGGAAGAGGTCCGCTGTTTCGCGGGTTTGAAAATGTTTGGGGAAGTTGCTTTCAATGCCGTCTTCTTCTTTGCCGCCGAAGGGCGGATTGGTGAGGACGATGTCTACGCGGTCGGACTGGCCGTAACTGATATATGGCCGGGCCAGGGTGTTGTCGTGGCGGACGAAGGAAGGGTCGTCGATGCCGTGCAGGAGCATGTTGGTGACGCAGAGCATGTGCGGAAGCTGTTTTTTCTCGCAGGCGCGCAGGGCCTGCTGCATTTTCTGCTCTTCCTTTGGTGTTTTGACGTAGCGGTCGCGCATGTGCCGGAGGGCGCAGGTGAGAAAGCCGCCGGTGCCGCAGGCGGGGTCCAGGAGAATTTCGCCGGGGTGCGGGTCGATGCGATCGGCCATAAAGGCCGTGACGGCGCGAGGCGTGTAATATTCACCCGCGTTGCCCGCGCTTTGAAGGTCATTCAAGATCTGCTCGTAGATGTCGCCGAAGTGCTGGCGTTCGGAGAGGTTGTTGAAATCGATGCCGTCGATCTTGTTGATGACCTGGCGCATGAGCTGGCCGGACTTCATGTAGTTGTAGGCATCTTCGAAGACATCCCGCACGACACGGCGGCGTCCGTCCTTGGCCGTGCCGGAGAGTTCCTTGAGCGAGGGGAAGAGTTCATCGTTGAGGAAGGCCATGAGTTCATCGCCGGTGATGCCTTCGGGGTTTGCGGCCCAGGTGCGCCATTGGAAATTCTTCGGGATGGGCGACCGGTAGCCCTCCTGCATCATTTCCAGTTCCTGATCCTGGTCGTCGATGATTTTGAGGAAGAACATCCAGCAGAGTTGTGAGATGCGTTGGGCATCGCCATCGACTCCGCTGTCCTGGCGCATGATGTCTTGAATGGATTTGACGGTATTCCGGACGGACATAAGTTAGGCTGCTCCCTCATAGAGTGCATGTTGCAGTTCATGGACGGCCTTTTCAAAGCCGGGCCGTCCGCCAAAGGTTTTGAGTAATTCAATGGGAGTGCCCATAGTATCGAACGGTGCTATTTTTAAGATACGTGGATCGTCGAGGCTTGTGACGCCTTCGTCCTGATACTTTTGCAGCAGGGCTTCCAGTACCGCGCGGGCTTGCGCGCCGTATTTGCTGAAGATATCGCGTTTGCGGATATTCTCCACGCGCTCGCGTCTGGTGAGCGGCGGCTGGTCGAACGCCACGTGGCAGATGAGGTCGAACGGATCGAGATCCTTTCCCACTTCGTCGGCCAATGGTTCGAGGAAAACCCCTTCGTTTTCCAGTTCCTCGATAATGGCCTGCTTGCGTTCGGTGTGGTTCCACTGCTTGAGAAACGTATCGAGGCTGGCATAGTGATTTCGTAGCGTTTTCTTGGAATAGTCGCGCAGGGTTTCGGTGACGAGCTTGCCGTATTCATCCAGATATTCGATTCGCTCAGCCACAATACTGACTTTCTCACCATGAATATAGTATTTGCGCGGTTGATTCCTGCCAGGTGGGATCGTGATGTCCGGCTTTTCGGGGTCCAGGATAACCGTTTCTTCGTCGCTAGGCTGTAGCGGAATGGGCTCTTCCTCATCAATTGGCGGTGCGACATCGTCGGGTGGTGCCACCGGGTCGTTCTCCCCAGGTTCGTAGATCTGCACGGGTTCGCCGTCGAAGTCGGGATCGGCGAAATGGTTGGTGGCCTTGCGGAAATCGATGAGGGTGAAATAGAACTTGTTGGTTTCCGCATGTACGCGGGTTCCGCGCCCGACGATTTGTTTGAACTCAGTCATGGAGCCGACTTCCCGGTCAAGGACGATGAGGCGGCACGTCTGAGCATCGACCCCGGTGGAGAGCAGTCGTGAAGTCGTGACGATGACGGGGTATTTGGCCTCCGGGTCAATGAAGTTGCCAATCTGTGCGCAGCCTTCGGCATCATCGCCGGTAATCCGCATGACATAGCGGCTGTTTTGCTGGATCATATCCTGGTTTTCGTTGATGAGGGCTTGGCGCATGCGGGCGGCATGCTCGACGTCCACACAGAAGATGATGGTCTTTTGAAAGCGGTCGCCGCCTTCTTTTAAGAATTGGCTCACTTTGTGGGCGACGCGCTTGGTGCGCTCGTCGATGACGAGGGTTCGATCGTAATCCTTCTGGTTATAGATCCGATCTTCGATCTCATTGCCATACTTGTCCGACTCTCCTTTGATCGGGCGGTAGCCTTCCACGTCTACATCCAAATGGACTTTGACTACCTTATAGGGAGCCAGGAAGCCATCGCGGATGCCTTCCCTTAATGAGTAGGTGTAGACGGGTGGGCCGAAGTAATGGATGTTCGAGACGTATTCGGTTTCCTTCGGCGTGGCCGTCATCCCGATCTGGGTGGCGCTGGAGAAGTAGTCGAGAATCTCCCGCCAGGCGGAATCATCTGCCGCGCTGCCGCGATGACATTCGTCGATGACGATGAGGTCAAAGAAGTCGGGCGAGAGTTCCCGGAAGAGTTTTTGGGATTCCTCGGGGCCTGTGATGGCCTGATAGAGACCGAGGTAGATTTCATAGGAGGTGTCGATGCGTCGATGCTTTTTGTCCACAGCGGTCGTCAGCTCAACCACGTTGCCATCCTCGCGCTCGATCGTCTTGGATCCGGTGCTGAGTTTGGCCATGGTCTTTCCAAAGGGGCGAAAGTCGTTGACCATGGTTTGGTCGATCAGGACATTGCGGTCCGCCAGGTAGAGGATGCGTTTCTTGCGCTTGGCCTTCCACAAGCGCCAAATGATTTGAAAGGCCGTGTAGGTCTTGCCGGTACCCGTGGCCATGACGAGGAGGAGCCGATCCTGGCCCTTGGCGATGGCTTCGATGGTGTGGTTGATGGCGATGCGTTGATAGTAGCGCGGCTCCTTGCCACTCGCGTCGTCGTAATAGTTTTGAAGCACGATTTCTTCCTGCGCCGGGGCCAGACCTTTCCATGCGCGGTATTTCTCCCACAGTGCTTCCGGTGATGGGAAGGCGTTGAGGGAGAGTTCGGACTCTGTTTTCTCGTTCTGCCCCGTTCGGTCATGGAAGAGGAAGGCGTCACCGTTTGATGAGAAGACGAATGGAATATCGAGGGTCTTGGCGTACTCCAGTGCTTGTTGCATGCCGCCGCCAACGGCGTAACTGTTGTCCTTTGCCTCGATCAGGGCGATGGGGATGTTCGGCTTGTAGTAGAGAATGTAGTCGGCGCGTTTGGCTTTGCCGCGGGTGACGAGTTTGCCACGGACGATGATTCGGCCGTCCGTGAAGGAGACTTCTTCACGGACTTGGGCCAGGACGTCCCATCCCGCCTGCTCGACGGCGGGCGTGATGAACTTGGTGCAGATGTCGCGTTCAGACAGCGTCTTCTTGTCGGGCGGGTTCATAGGGGTTCCGGTACCAATTTTACGAGTACTTTCCCTTTCGAATGTTTTTGATTCCTTACCCGATGGAAAATATTCAGGACAGGTGGCGCGAATGTGCCCTTATGATTTTTGGCAACTACTGGGCGGACTTTCTCAATTGGGTTGGGTACTTGGTTGGGAGGGAATGGCATAAACCTGGTGGGGGAGTCAGGTAATATCCAAAGTTTGGAATTGTGTTCCTTTGTGAAAGCTTGAGAATCGTACATCAGAAAAGGAATGAAGTACAGAAAAAAATTGCCTTGGGAAGCTGAGGGGTAGTTTGAAATACAAGAAGAGAAAAATTTTAAAATGAATCGGACAAGATTCCTCGACAGGTTTCTTGCAGAAATTCTTCAGAGGGAAATTGATACGTGTGCCGAGAAATTTCGAGGGCGATTGTATTTCATTCTAGCAACTAGAATGGAGGGAATTTCTTTCGAAGTTTCGATGATTTTATGATTGCTCTAGTTTGGACTCGCGAGGTGGCCTTGAGATTTCAATGGTAAGATGCCGGGTTTCGCCCCGGCGGTCGAGCCACTTTTGTTTCGGCAAAAGTAGCCAAAACCATTGACGCCCCGTCTGGTCACATTGGAGGGGAGGGACGCTAATTGGAGAAGAGCGGCCCAACTCGCCGGGCTCAAACAAGGTCCGCAACGGATAAGAGCGTCCTCCCTGGGGCCAGCCGGCAGGCGTCGGATCAAAATTAAAGCGTACCGAGACAAATTCACGGACGGTGGACCAACTCGCGGAGTTTATCCTTCGCCAACGTCGAAGGGCTCGGACACTGCCCGCCTTTTTCCGGTGCCGGTTGCACCGCTCGGCCATACCACCAGGCCGGGGGAGCTGAGAGAGGAAGGGTGAATTAATTCCCATGGCTCACACAAGGTCCGCTAGCTCAGAAGAGCGTCCCTCCTTTTGGCCAACCGGCAGGCGTCGGATCAACATGAAAGCGTACCGAGGGAAACTCATGGAGGGCGGACCAACTTGCAGGGCTCACACAAGGTCCGCAACGGATAAGAGCTTCCCACCTTTGGCCAACCGGCAGGCGTTGGATGAACGGTACGCCTGTTGATTTGAGCGACAGTTCGGTTGGCCGACCTGCAGGTGGTGGGTCAGATGTGAAGAATGGTGCGTGATGACGGATGAGGAATGGTTGCTGGTGAAAATTGCGATGAGACGGCGAGCTAGAGAAGTTCCCGGAACTGTTCGGAGGATATTTCCGCCGCGTCCAGGATCTGTTTCAATGTGCCCGGTTTGATGACATGCTGGCGAGGAATGATGACGATATGTTTATCGTCGGTCATGGAAATGTGCTTGCCTTCTCGAAGGAGGTAAAATCCTGCACGCTTGAGGGCTCTCACGACGCGTTCATGAGAGACCTGCGGGAGTTTGGTCATACCGTGACTTCGACGGTCCGCAGCTTCTTTCGTCGTTTTAAATCTTCAATACTTTCGAGGTAGGTCTTAATGGCATCCTTGATATTATCCAGGGCTTCTTCCTCAGTCTCCCCTTGTGAAACACACCCTTTTAACGTGGGACAATAGACGACATACCCCCCGGCTTCAGGGTCTTGTTCGATAACGATTGGATATTCCATGCTGACCTCCCCATTGATAGCACTGTTGATGTGGCTAAAGTATACCAGAAGTTGCCTTCCGGGTAATTGCAGGCCAAGTTTTGATCTTTCAACTGGGTCATTCATGTGAGTCTGGAGCCTGGCGATGTTCTGCACATATTTCCATCAGCACCATCTTCTCCTTAGCAACTCTCTGTCAGATGTCATTTCTTTGACCGAGAGTCCTGTCAGCAATCGCAGGAATGAGGGATAGGTGGATACCGGGGTTTCGCCCCCGAACGACGAGCCACTTTTGTTTCGGCAAAAGTAGCCAAAACCATGTTGGCCGTGGCATGGCCCTTCGGGTGCCCTGCGCAGTGCACCGCCACCGGCGGCGGGCAAACTCGCTGCGCTCGGACACTGCCCGCCTTTTTTCCGGTGCCGGTTGCACTGCTCGGCCATACCACCAGGCCGGGGGAGCTGAGAGAGGAAGGGGGAATTAATTCCCATGGCTCAAACAAGGTCCGCCAAATGCGAAGAGCGTCCCTCCCTGGGACCAGCCGGCAGGCGTCGGAATGTAGGAAAGAATATATTTGGCACTTCCATGAAAAAAAAGGAGGACTACAGGAAGGATGGAGGGGAAGAAGTGGATCGGAAGGATGGGGTTTATTCGTAGACTTGAAGATGTAGTTTAATTGCAGCTTTTTGAAGAGCACCATCAGCAGTCCACATGCCACACCCTGTTAGTTGAGCGGAAGCCAGGAGATGACAGTCGACCCATCCCAGTCCTGCTCCATATAATTTTTGAGTTTCCAGTAAGTGAAGGACTTCGTGATCGTCGGCTATTTGAGCCTTAGGAAGCGCCTGGAGTAACGCTAAGATCTCGAAACGATTTTTTAACATTCCGCACGCCAGTTCTCCAATGACAGCGGAATGGGTTAGGACCAAACTTTCCTGGAGGAAGGATACCAGACGGGGACTTCCTGCTCTGAGATGGTTCACCCAGATGGAGGTGTCGACGAGAATCATGGCTTGGGGATTGATCGCCGTCGCGGAGGCAACTTCAGTTGCCTTTCTGATCCTCCAAGTTGGGCCAAGCGGTGGGCTGCCTCTTTGGAAATAAGCGCCTCAAGCCCTAACCGAACTAATGCGGTTTTTTCCTCAATGCCGGTTAATTTCGAGGCTTTTTTTAGCAGGTCATTGTCAATATTTAAAGTCGTTCTCATATGTATGAATATGCACTAGTGATGCATATAAGTCAATGCCATTTTTGATTGTCGGCAGAAGGGGATTGTTGCCCCATGAATTATGTCGGGCATGATGTGAAGGTTTGGTCAATGCCGGGTTTCGGCCCGGCAGCCGAGCCACTTTTGTTTCGGCAAAAGTGGCCAAAACCATTGACGCCCCGTCTGGCCTCATTGGAGCGGAGGGACGCTAATCGGAGAAGAGCGGCCCAACTCGCCGGGCTCAAACAAGGTCCGCTAGCTGAGAAGAGCGTCCCTCCCTGGGACCAGCCGGCAGGCGTCGGAACATAGGAGAAGAACCGTTGCGAGACTTTTATGCAAGAGTGATGAGCGGAGGAAGGATGACCCGAGGAATGGGTGGTGGGGTTTCGGACCGGCAGGCGAGGTCAAGGGATTCGGGGTTTCGCCCCCGAACGACGAGCCACTTTTGTTTCGGCAAAAGTGGCCAAAACCATTGACGCCCCGTCTGGCCTCATTGGAGGGGAGGGACGCCAACCTTTAGAAGAGCGGACCAACTCGCTCTGCTCAAACAAGGTCCGCCAAATGCGAAGAGCGTCCCTCCCTAGGGCCAGCCGGCAGGCGTCGGATCAACATGAAAGCGTACCGAGGCAAACCCACGGAGGGCGCCCAACTCACAGGCGTTGGATCAACGGTTCGCTTGTCGAATTTTGGCGTCAGCCTGGTTGGCCGACCTGGAGGTGATAGGCTAGGTAAGGCTTCTTTCAATTTCGGCTACCATTGATTGGGGGCATGCTTTGCATTCCCCCCCACTCCCACCTTAACCCTGTACTCCGAATTTTTTCTCTTTTATTTTTATTACCCAATCCGGATGCCTGGCGGCTGCCTCCAGAAGTGAACGCCCGAATGAAACGGCGGGCCTTGTTTGAGCCTTGCGAGTTGGTCCGCCCTCCTGAAGGCTGCGTTCACTTCATCTGAATGTGGCCAGACGAGGCATCAATGGTTTTGGGTCCTTTTCCCGAAAGAAAAGGACCTCGTCTGCGGGGACGGGACCTGGCCATTTTTGATAAGCGATGCTTTTTTCCTAGTTCGCCATTTACGGATTTTCCCGTCGATATGGTAAATTTCCATAACGGCGATTGGTTGAAATTACTTTGAACAGGAGTTTGGTATGTCGGCACTTTTTCAACCCCTTAACCTTGGGGCGATTCTTCTCAAGCATCGGGTGGTGATGGCACCCTTGACCCGGCTTCGCAGTCAGCAACCGGATGACGTTCCCCACGGGCTGAATGCGGAATATTATGGGCAACGGGCGAGCGACGGCGGGCTCATTATCACCGAGGCGACGGATACCTCTGAACAGGCCCGTGGCTATCCCGGTGCGCCGGGGATTTATACGGCGGATCAGGTGAGGGGCTGGCACGGGGTGACCGAGGCGGTGCATGCCAAGCAGGGCTTTATCTTTTCGCAGATTTGGCACACCGGACGTATTTCCCACAGTTCGATGCAGCCGGGCGGACGGCTGCCCGGCGCTCCCTCGGCTGTTGTTGCGGCGGGCAATCATATGGACCGGCAGGGCAATGTCGTTCCCTTCGAAACCCCTCGCGCGCTGACCCTTGGGGAAATTGAAGAGATTATCGGTGATTTCCGCAAGGCGGCCGAGCATGGGCTGACGGCCGGATTTGATGGTGTCGAGATTCATTCCGCTAATGGCTATCTCATTGATCAATTTCTGCAGGATCATACGAACCGGCGCGAGGATGCCTATGGCGGGTCCATTGAAAATCGCACGCGGTTTCTGCTTGAGATTGTCGAACAGGTGACGGGGGTGTTCGGCCACGACCGCGTCGGGGTGAGGATTGCGCCATGGGGTGTGTCGGCCGACATCCGCGATAGTGATCCCCAGGCGCTGTTCTCGCATGTCGCGGTGGAGCTTGGCAAAAGAAAGCTGGCTTATCTGCACATCGTGGAACCCCGTGCGAATCAGCGCAGCGATACGAATGCGCTTGATCCCAATGCTCCCGATGCCTCTTCCCGTTTTAAGGGTTTATTCGGCGGACCGGTCATTGCCGCCGGTGGCTTTACTCAGGAAACTGCTGAATCCGTGATTCACGCCCGCCATGCCGATGCCGTGGCGTTTGGCCGGTTATTTATCGCCAATCCGGATCTTCCCGATCGCTTTCGTTTGGGGGGTCCTCTCAATCCCTATGACCGCGCTACCTTTTATGGGGGAGATGCCCGGGGATATACGGATTATCCGTATCTTGATACCGCAACGCCTGACTCCTCTCCGAAAACGGTTACCCGCCAATAGACATTTTTTTCAGGGAATGGATGTCGGGGTTTCGTCCCCGAATGACGAGCCACTTTTGTTTCGGCAAAAGTGGCCAAAACCATTGACGCCCCGTCTGGCCTCATTGGAGGGGAGGGACGCCAACTCTGAAGAGCGGCCCAACTCGCAAGGCTCAAACAAGGTCCGCCAGCTGCTAAGAGCGTCCCTCCTTGGGGCCAGCCGGCAGGCGTCGGATCAACATGAAAGCGTACCGAGGCAAACACGCAGACGGCGGACCAACTTGCAATAATCAGACAAAGTCCGCCTGGTGATAAGCGTTAGCCTGGTTGGCTGATCTGAAGGTGCTGGATTGAGGAAACCTGTTCTTAATTTGTCTGCTGCTCGATGCCAAAAATTTGGAGGGTGATTTGAATGTTTGATGTATGCCGGGGTTTCGTCCCCGAACGACGAGCCACTTTTGTTTCGGCAAAAGTGGCCAAAACCATTGACGCCCCGTCTGGCCTTATTGAAGAGGAGGGACGCAAACCTTTAGAAGAGCGGACCAACTCGCTCTGCTCAAACAAGGTCCGCTAAATTCGAACAGCGTCCCTCCCTAGGGCCAGCCGGCAGGCGTCGGAAGATAGGAGAAGAACCGTTGCGAGACTTTTATGCAAGAGTGATGAGCGGAGGAAGGATGGCGCGAGGTATGAATGGTGGGGTTTCGGCCCCGAACGACGAGCCACTTTTGTTTCGGCAAAAGTGGCCAAAACCAATCTCACCCAGGTCGGCCCCATAAAATCTTGCTGACGTGGGAGCAGGGAGGGCGGCCCAACTCGCAGGGCTCAAACAAGGTCCGCCTCACAAATTAAACGTCAGCCCGGGTAGCCGACCTGAAGGTGAGGAGGAGGAAGTTTAGAGGGATGCCCGATGATGGATGTCGGGAATGACGGAGGCGGAGCATGGGCTTCGATTAGGAAATGGCAGGATTGGGGAGGAATTGATTGATAGGACTCGCTCAACTTTTCGCCCTGTCTGTCTTCAACCCTGCTCTCATGTTTATGCCGGAGATGGTGGTTTGGCATCCTCTTTCCCAGCCCTGAGCTGGCTAAATGTCTCCTTACCCAAATACCGCTCCAGCTTTTCACTGAGATCGGTTGAAAGACTCTTCATTTCGGCTATTCGACGGAGTTGTGCTTCCATTTTGTTTTGTAAATCCAATCGATGTTGTCGGAATTTTTCGAATGCCCCAATCATTCTTGAGGCCACTTGGGGGTTTTTGGCATCCAGTTCCATGAGAAAGTCCGCGACAAAGGCATACCCTGATCCGTCTTCGGCATGAAAACCTTTGGGGTTGCCATGCGAAAAAGTCCCATACAACGCTCGCATTCTGTTCGGGGTGGGGTGTGTAAAGGCCTCATGTCCTGTCAGGTCTTTTACGATCTGGAGAATATTATCGTTCTGTGATCTCGCGAATGCCCCCATCCACTTATCGACGACTAACGCATCATTGGCAAATTGATTGTAAAAATGTTGGGTCACGTCGTCTCGATAGGATTGCGCCTCATCCATATTGATGATGATTGACATAGCCGCATAGCGGTCGGTCATATTGTTGGCCTGGTTATATTGCTTCACGGCCAGCTTGGCCACGTCTGAGTCTCCTGAATGCGACAAATACGCGAGCGCGGTGTTTTGCAGGCTGCGGCGGCCGGCATCCGCACGATCATATGCCTTCCCGGGATCATAGTTGGTGTGGTAAATCTCGAGAAACTTATCGTGAAGCTCACGGCCGATTGTTTCCAGAAATGTTTTGCGTACTTTGAGAATCGCTTGCGGATTAATCACCGTCCGGTTAGGAGCCAGTTCCTGATAGACGGGCAGGCTGAGAGCCAGGCTCATGAGTTCCTGGTCCATATCTGTTCGTTGCAAAATCCTACGAAATGAATCCAGGACATCTTCGCCAACGAGGATGTCTTCTCCGCGTTCGTCACGATCAATTTGATCCATGAGTTTGGTGGTGAGGAATCGATTGCCTGCTTCCCACTGATTGAATCCATCACGGTCATGCACCATCAGATGTCGCAATTGGTCGTCTGTATACGGAGCCTCCAGATTGACCGGAGCGGAAAAATGGCGGAAAAGCGAAGGGACAGAGTCAGATGGGATATTCTCGAAGGTAAATGTCTGTTTCGCTTGCGTGAGCTCCAGCATTCCTTGACTGACATCCTCGCCATCGGGTCCTATCAATCCATATTTCACGGGAATGTGTCTGGGTTGACCGTTTGATTGATTCTGTATGGTTGGGACAATTTGTTCGAGCGTGAGGGTGAACATTTGCCTCGCCTGATCCCATGACCAATCGGCTTTCACTGTGGGTGTGCCTGCCTGGGTGTACCAGAGCATGAACTGGCTGAGGTCCCGACCGGAGGCCTCTTCCATACAATGCACCCAATCTTCAACCGTGACCGCTTGCCCGTCGAACCGTTCAAAATACTTATCCGACGCTTTACGGAAATCTTCCTTGCCCAATAGGGTATGCAACATCCTATTGAGCTCCGCACCCTTGCTGTAGACGGTGGCGGTGTAAAAGTTATTGATGGTGACAAATTGATTGGGTCGTGGTGGATGGGCCATCGGCCCGGCATCTTCGGGGAATTGACTCATCCGGAGGCTTCGGACGTTATCGATACGATTGACCGCTTGCGAACCCATATCCCCGGAAAATTCCTGATCCCTGAAGACCGTCAAGCCTTCTTTTAAACACAACTGAAACCAGTCCCGGCATGTCACCCGGTTGCCGGTCCAATTGTGAAAATATTCGTGGGCAATCACCCCTTCCACTCCTTGATAATCGGCATCGGTCGCCGTAGAAGGATGCGCCAACACATACTTCGTGTTGAAAATATTCAGGGACTTGTTTTCCATGGCCCCCATATTGAAATCGTCAACCGCCACAATATTGAACAGGTCAAGATCATATTCACGACCATACACCTCTTCGTCCCATGTCATCGCACGTTTCAGGGAGGCCATGGCATGATCAAGTTTATCGAGGTCTTTTTCATCCGCATAAATACACAACATCACTTGGCGCCCGCTGGCTGTCACGAAGGTATCGTCAATGCATGCGAGGTCACCCCCGACAAGGGCAAATAAATAACTGGGTTTGGGAAAAGGATCCTCCCACACCGCATAATGCCGTTGATTATCCAGTGGCCCATGATCGACGAGGTTCCCGTTAGAAAGGAGAACCGGGGCCGCAATTTGATCGGCAATAATCTTCGTGGTGTATGTCGCCATATTATCCGAGCGGTCGGGGAAAAAGGTGATCCGCCGGAACCCTTCGGCCTCACATTGCGTGCACCAGTTGCCCCCTGATTTATACAGGCCTTCAAGGGCGGTGTTCTGTTCGGGGTGAATTTTGACATGCGTTTCGAGCGTAAAGGCGTCACCTGTGGGTTGGAGGGAAAGGGACCTTTGATCAACGATGTAGCCTTCTGTCAGATTGGCCCTCTTGGGGATCGCGAGGCCATTGAGTTTCACCTCCAGCAATTCCAGTTCTTCGCCATCAAGGACCAACGGGTGATCATGACTGCCATTTTTTTTCACCTGTAACTTGGCGCTGACCAACGTTTCTCCATCGCGAAGATCAAATGTCAGATCAACATGTGTGACCCAATAATCAGGCTGCGTATAGTCTTTCAAATATGTCACGGAATTTACCTCAGACACGGCATCGTCTCCTATCGTTTATCATCCTCAATATCCGGCTATGGCCAGAGGCTTCATTGTTAACATACCTCACCACATACGCAAGAGGATAGGCTCACGGTCTTACGGTCTCGCGGTTCCAAAATGAGTAAGACGGAGTAAGAAGCCTGATGCCTGGGCCAGGAGGTTCGGTGGGACCGCTTCATATGCTCTGCTTTCCACTGATGTTGGGTAGACAAGGAAGGCCTGGTGCAAATTATCGAAAGGCCTGAGCGAATGCTGTAGTTGTCACGGCTTAGCCGGATCTTTCATTTCGCTTAGGATGACCATGTTCTACCGGACGGGGAGTGAGATAGATGTCGAAGCGGTGTTTTTTTGTTTTGATCGAGGTCTGGGGTTTGATACCGGCAAGATAATCGGCATAGGCCGGGCGTTTGACGACCACCCGGTTGGTGGCAATCGTGAGGGCTACCTTCAGTAATTCATCGGCATCTGTATCATGCCCGACGATATCCTGGACAATTCGCATGTCTTTTTTTACGAGCGCCGATTTGTCCTTGAGGGGAAACATGGGATCGACATAAATGACTTCGGGTGCAAACGGGACATGGAGCAGGGCCTGACGGCTATCCCCACAAGTAAGGGATAGCTTGTCTTTGATGAGCGCGCCAATTTTCTCATCTGCTACGGCACGACGTAATCCGTCTTCTAAGAGTTTGCTGATCATGTCCGATCGCTCGATCATATGCACGCGGCATCCCATCGTCGCCAGCACAAAGGCATCACGCCCCAACCCGGCGGTGGCATCCACTATCGTCGGTCGTTTGCCTTTTTTGATGCCGACCGCTTTACTAATGGCCTCGCCACCGGCGTGGCCATATTTTCTTCGATACGCGGTTTTCCCGGACACAAAGTCAATGACCACCGGCGTCAGGTCCGGCTCATCCTGATCGATCAATTGCCATTGTTGATCTTGTAATTGAAGACAATACTTCATCTGTTTTCTACGGATTTCTTTGGAAATGATCTCAGTAGGGAGGATGGGAGGAGGGGAGATTCCCGGCAGAGTCGCGCCGTCATCACGCTGCTTTACATGTGTATGTCCGGGTTCATACTTTGGTGTATGACTCTGATGATCACAATACGCTTCTTTCCCGTCTTATAAAAAATGGAGTGGGGGCCACATTCGAACCGGCACAATTCCGGCACAATTTCACTGCAATCCTGTCCCAATGTTGGACTATCGGCCACCTGCATCAGGCAATCTCTGAGGGAAAGGAAATATTCATCCGCCACGTTTTGCCCGAATTGCTGGATGGAAAATTCGTAGGTTCTCTGGAGGTCCTGGTCTGCCTTTTTCGAAAGTTGATACTCACTCATTGTCTACACGTCGTTTTTTGACATCGTTCATAATGTCTTCAACCTTCCGGCGGCTCACACCGCTACGCTCTCCTTCGAGAAGTGTTTTCCGTAACACCTCGATTTTTTCTTGATCCCGCCGGATCAGATTGCGCACGTAATCGCTGGCGTTGGCATATTTTCCCGTCCCAATTTGGCCCTGCACCCAGTCCTTCATGGGATCGGGAACCGACACATTCATTGTTGCCATTTCCTATCCTCCACGTTTCATTCTGGCATAGATAGCCAATCCGTTCCAACCAGTGACACCACGGGTGAGGGCCTTCGCATTTGAGAGACAGATTCATTTCTGCCAGAGACTTCAGGAATGGCAAAATGGGTGAGCGATCGGACCGCAACGACCCTGTGCCAAGGCGAACGGATGAAGATCACATGAAGGGGCTCAGCAGGACACAGGGGGCGTCAGGGTTACTCGATCGGAATGCGGTTTTTGTTCTGCGCAAGCCATTGGTCGAAGGTTTCCAAGTCCGGATTCAGTCTTCGGCTGAGATCCGGATCGCGTGCCCCGCAAAACTGTGATTCGAACTCTTGCTTGAACTGAAACATGTTGGCCAAGTCATCCGCGCCGGGAAATCCGAACGTAGCATAGACGGCCGGTTTCACTAATTGATACTGCACCTTCTGTCCGAGGGCGCGGGTGAGTGCCGCCGCCATTTGGTCGCCTGTTAAATGCTCGCCGGCAATCCCGACCGTTTTTCCGATGAATTCCCGGCCTTTCTTCAGGATGCCCAGTGCGCCCTTTCCGATATCTTCCACTGCGACACCGGGAAGTTTTTTGTTTCCCATCGGCAGGGTGATCCGGAGGATTCCGTCCTGACCCGTCTTGGGGCCCATGCCAAAGTTAATCAGGTTCTCCCAATAGAATGATGTCAGATAAAAGGTTGTCGGCACCCCGCGTTTCGAAAACTCGTCATTCGCCTCACCCTTCGCGTCGAAGTGGGGGACCTTGTACTTTCCCATCAAGGTCGGCATGCGGGTATCTTCGAGCGGAATCCACTGTCTGGTGTCTTCCAGCGTGGACCAGATGACGTGGGACACTCCGGCCTGTTGGGCCGCGTGCGCTTGCGCCTTGGCCTGAGCCAACTCCTTCTCCGGGGAACCATGCTCCCAAAAACTTGTGAGACAGAATGCGCCGTAGGCACCCTCAAAAGCCCGTTTCAAGCTCTCAGGATCGTCTAAGTCGGTCGCTACCACCTCCACCCCCAGGGTGGCGAGAGCTTTGGCCTTGTCCGAATGAATATCCCGCGTCAACGCGCGAGCAATGAAGCCACTATTCTGGTCATGCACAATTGCACGGATTAAACCGCCACCTTGCGCACCCGTGGCGCCCACAACGGCAATAATTTTTTTGTCTGGCATGTTGATTCCCTTCTTCTGAGATTAGACGGTCGCAATAGATGCTTTCCTCACCGGTTCAAACCGATCAATTCCGCCAGGGCCTCACCTGCGCAGAATGAAGGGGAATTATACCTTTCGGAACCGTCGTTCGGAAAATCTTAAAAGTCCCAGAAGGGTGTGTTTCTTGTCGCACCTTTTCCCGGTTGGTAGGGGACGGGGTGGCCTGTCAGAAGGAAAGTCAAGCGTGGGTCAGGAGCCTCTTTCTTGGCCGTCATCTTTAAAAAAGGATCTCCGTGTAATTATTTCTTCTTTTTATCGTTTATTTTTTAATTCATCCTCATGGATCAAGAGGCCTATATAGTACATGAAGGATTAGCTCGGCTTGCGCATCGCTAAACGATCTGACAGGAACCATTCTTCTTCAGAAGAATCGCACCGTGGATACCTGTTCACCTCTTCTGCGGGGTGGAGGGAGCCGTTCGGTGCCTTGGTAATTTTCCCCCAAAAGATATCAAGAGGTGAGAACCGAAAGGCCCATGAATTAGGTCTAACACATTATTGCGTATTGCAATATCAATCGTTAAGTAAAAGGATTATGCTTGATTGGAGCAAGACGGAATATTATTAACCGGAAAACATGTGGCGGCGTACGAGCCATCGGGGCGTTCTCGATGCTGCTTCGCCTTCCAGAATGTGGTTGATTCCCCATGAACACGGCTATTTTCATTCCCCTCCTTCCGCTGCTCGCCGCCATGCTGATCGGATGGCAGGGCAAACGACTGCAGTCCCATGTTGCCTTGATCGGGATCGTGGCCACGGCCGGGTCCAGCCTGTTCTCTTTTCTGACCCTCTACCACGTCAGTACGCAGGGTCCTATTCACCTCACCTTCTGGTCCTGGGGGCAGGAAGCCGCTCCTTCCCTGACCGTGGGGATGTTGGTCGATCGGCTGACAGCGGTGATGATGGTGCTCATCTCCAGTGTCAGCACAGTCATTCATCTGTATTCCCGCCGCTATCTAGAGGGTGATCCCGGGTACCAGCGGTTTTTCGGGTTACTCGGGTTAATGACGTTCACCATCCTCTCATTGGTGGCCAGCCCGAATTTCCTGGTGTTATTTCTGTTCTGGCAACTCTTGAGTTGGGTGTTGTATCTCCTCCTGGCCTTCAATGTTTCTCATGCCCTGGCTTCCGAGTATGCGCGAAAAACCTTATTGGTTCATCGAATTGGAGATGTCAGTTTTCTTTGTGGCCTCCTGCTCATCTATCAATATTTTGGTACGTTCGAATTTGCCGCCGTGTTTCAACAAGCGGCTTCTGATCCTCCCATGATTCGGTTGTGGGCCGGTTCCCCCCTTGAACTCAGCATTGTTCCGGTTATCGCCCTGCTGATTTTTGTGGGCGCGATGGCTAAATCCGCGCAATTTCCTCTCCACGTCTGGCTTCCGGATACGATGGATTCCCCGACGCCAGTCTCCGCACTCATGCATGCCGGGATCATCAACGCCGGAGGGTTCCTGCTGAACCGGTTGGCCCCATTGTACGCTCTCTCACCCACAACTCTTCATCTCGTTTTCATCGTGGGGGCCGGCACCGTCCTGCTCGGCGCCTCGATGATGTTGGTTCAGAATGACATCAAAAAAACGTTGGGGTTCTCCACGATGGGACAAATGGGCTATATGATTATGGAATGCGGCCTGGGAGCGTTTGCCCTGGCCATCTTCCATCTCATTGCCCATGGGTTTTTCAAGGCCACCCTGTTTCTGGCTTCGGGCAGTCTCATTCAAGCCGCGCGACATGAACCGAAATTTCCGCCGACCTCCGGTCACCGACCGACCAGGCTGCCGACCGGGCTGACCTGGATGACCGGGCTGAGCGTCACGCTGCTCATGCCGTTGTTCATTCTTCTGGTGGCCCATGGGGTGTTAGAGGTTCCGCTTCAGGATGCTCATGGGGCGGTGATTTTTCTCTTTTTCGGATGGGTAACGGCCTCCCAGGCCATTTTCAGTCTCTATCGCCTGCAGGCCGTGGCCTCCTGGAAGGTCGCCGGTGCGATGATCGGGACGTTGTTTTTTATCGGATTCGTGTATTTATGGGCGGGCGAAACATTCACGCATTTTCTGTATCCGGATCCGGGCGTCGCCAATGGATTTTTCCAGGCCGCCGCCTTCCCGCCACAGGTGTTCGATGGGATGATCCTGGTGGCGACCCTGGTGGTGCTGTTTGGCTGGCTGATTATGTATACCACGTCTCGTGGACAGAAAATTCTCAATCCTCATTGGGTGCTCTCGATACGGCAGACCGGTTGGGTTCTTTTCATCAACCGGTGTTATGTGGATGGCCTGTTTAAAAAACTGGGTTCTGCCCTGCTTCGGTTGGCGGAGAAAGTGGCATACCGGTATTAATCTTCGTCTTGGTCAAATGAGAACGTATGGTGAATATGGACCTTGAACATGACTGGTGTCCGTCCTTCTCTTTAATGCAGGGCCTTTGGAGGGTGGGGAATTAATATGGAGCGAACCGTGCCATCGGGGTTGTGGGGAATCGGGTTAGGCACCATTCTGGTAGCCGGGGGAGTCTTGACCGTATTTGGATGGGACACCGAATCCGATTCCTCCAACCGTCTCCTTGCCGCCGCCATTCTTCTTGCCTGTTTCTGTGGAATCCTTGGGCAACAAGGCTCATCACGTGGTTCCGATGACGTGGGGCCCACCCTTCTGCTGGGCGGACTGGGCCTGGGGGGAGTGCTCGGTATGGAGCCGGTCAACCGGATCTTTGTGATCGGTCTTCTCGCCTATGCCGGATTTTTTCTGGCCCGACACCTGACTGCTTCTCTTCAAAAGACCCTGGCTCTGGTGCATGTTTCGTTAGCCCTGATGCTGGCTGTGCTGGCGATCTTCATGGAGGAAGGAGGTGGCGGTGTCGGAGTGCTGTTTCTGGTACTCACCTTTTTGCCACTTGTGCCTTTTCATCTGCCCTTTTTGGGCATCCTCCGGTCTTCCCGTGAATCTCTCGGCAGTGTCTGGCTTGTGGTCTGGCTGGCTGCGGGGCTGTCCCAGCTTCAGGACCTGGAGGCCATGCTGATACTCCATGTGGAATGGAAGGGCGTGTTGCCGGTGCTTGCGCTGGTGAGCGCCCTCTATGCCTCCCTGAAAGCGATGGGACACCGCCTCCCTCGTGAAGGCCTGGCCTATGCCACGATCACCTTCCTCGCGTTACTGTGGGGGTTGAGTGGTGAGTTTTCTCATATTGCGGAATGGGGGCTTCCCTTCGGGATGGCGGTCGCATTGTTGATGAGTGCGCTGTTGTGTGCGTATGCCTTTTTACACGAACGATACGGAGCTCATCCTCTGAACACTCTGCAAGGGTTGGGTGCCGGGCTGCCGCGTTTTCGGGGCATCTTCACGTTTTTAATTTCTCTGATTATGCTGTTACCGGTGCTGCCGGTAGTGGCCGCATTCCAGAATATTCCGCCCGACGCCCCTGAGGCACATTTCCTGTTCCCGGTTTGGCTGTTGTTGTTCACGGTGTGGCTTTCAGTCAGTTGGGTCTTTACCACGATGCTGCATCAAACCGCGTTCGGAAAGCCCCGACCCGATGTCCCCCATCGTGATTTATCGGTCTATGAACTCTGGACATTGCTCCTGTTGATGGGCACGGCAAGCGTGTGCGGAATGATGGCTTAATACGGTTGAATGTCTGATGCAACACACCAAGGGATGGAGACGATGACAGGTTCCACGGCACAGGAAGTCGAGTCATTTAAAGAAATCGAGCGCATCGAGGTCAGGTCGCTGATTCATTTAGCGAGTGAAACGATTTCCCAGTTCTGGCCCATGCAGACCTTCATTCACCACAATCCGCTTCATGGCCTGGAACACTTACCCATCCACCGGGCGATTGCGGAGGCCGGAACGTTTTTGGGAGGACGGGGATATTTACCCAATCAGGATTACCGTGACCTCTATCAACAGGGCCGGTTTTTGGAGGAGGCGATTACTGATGCCGTCGCACCGCTTGCCGGCAACCATTTTGTCACGATCGGTACGCGGAACATTTCCCACCTCGAAATCTTGCGGATGCTCCTGATTCATGGGACCGGCGCCGTCCCCCATGATGTCCGGAATGCCGTGTTTCTCAAGGCGTGTGAAGACCCCCGTGTGAGGGATTTGTTTCTCCGGCTTCAGCCCCGTGGCACGCATGGGGACGCTCACCTTTCCTTACGCCATCAGACAGATCAGGCCGGAAAGAATCTGGGGACACAGGAGACGCTGGCCGCATGGTGCGATCGGATGTGTGACACGTCCATTCAGGAAGAGATCAATCAGGAGCTCATCAAGTGGTGTGCGGGGTTCCTGGATCAAGGGCACGCTCCCTGGCCGATGCCCATGCGGGAAAAGACGTTTTATGGGAGTTGGAAGGCTTTGGCTCAGCGGGAGGGCTCCGGGTTCCTGCTGGGCATCCCGGATTGGACAAGCAAACTGCAACACCTTCCTGACCGGCCGGAAGATGCCGTCCTGGCCTGCCTCCAGTCCATGGGTGTTCCTCACGATCTTTGGAGCAATGTGTTTACCCTGCACTTGGCCCAGCTTCCAGGGTGGACCGGGTTTTTGAAGTGGCGAGCCGACCAGGTTGACCATGAATGGCAGACAGCCTTTCCCATCGATCTGGTTCAATATCTGGCGGTTCGTCTCTTTTACGAGCGTGAGTTGGTGCAGCGGGTGTGTCAGGATCGACTCCGACTTCCGGGCACCTATACGGCCATCCTGTCCTCCATGGAGCATTTTCCTTTTGGCTTCGGTCTCTACCGGATGTTTCTTGCTGGAAGGCTGGATCCGGAGATATTTCCCACATTGGACGAGACTCTATTCTCCACAACCCCGCTTTCCTTGCAAACGCTTGATGGCGTAGGACGTGAAGCGGACTCCAAATGGGGATCGGTCCAACAGGATTTAACGGCCAAGGGAGACACGTTGCTTCTTCGTCACCTGGCCGGATCACTGGGACTTCCGCTGAGTGACCTGGTGGAATGTCCGCTTGAAGTCCTGGATACGCTGCTGGATTGGACCACCAATTTTCCCGACTCCACGCATGGGCCCCTCTGGCTCCAGGCTTTTGAGATGAGCTATGTGAAAGGCTTCGTCAGGGGCCTTTCTCCCAATTTAGCCATCGTGCATGAAAGTGATTCCAAAAAGGACAAACCCAATTTTTCCAGACCGCCGGCCCAGGCGATGTTTTGTATTGATGTGCGCTCTGAGGGGTTCCGCCGGCATCTTGAAGAAGCGGGGGGGAATGAAACGTTCGGATTCGCGGGATTTTTCGGCCTTCCCATCTGTTTTCAGGGTTTTGGGAGTGAACAGGAAACGGATCAATGTCCGGTCCTGCTGAAACCCAAACACGTGGTCAGGGAAATTCCCCGTGCCTCTCAGGGAAAAGCGGCTGAACGATTTCTCGAACGTCAGACTCTGGCCAAGACCGGACATGCCCTGCTTCATGATTTGAAAGAAAATGTGATTACCCCGTATGTGATGGTGGAGGCGATCGGCTGGTTTTTCGGGTTCAGACTCTTCGGCCAGACGATTGCTCCGGCCTGGTACCGGACGTTCACCGCCTGGTTGAAGGAATGGTTTGCGATTCCGATTGCCACCACCTTAACCGTGGACAAATTGTCCAGGGAGGAGGCTGAAGAAATTGTGGCGTCTGAACATCGGGCGACAATTTATCGTCTCTTAATCGAACGCTACGGTCGTCTGGGTTTGGCCGTTCCGCACGATCAAGTGGATCGACTTCGCAGGCAGGCCTTGCAGCTTGAAACGGATAGCACGGAGGAAGATTCTCTAGACCGGTTGTTAGGATGGAATGCCAGCGGCCATGAACAGTTTCTGGGAGAGTTGCGAAAGGACTCCGGCATTCATCACCGGGCAGTCAGCCGGCGCATGCACCGGATTACCCAGAAAGGGTTTACGACAAATGAACAGGCCTATTATGTGGAAACCGCTTTGCGGATTATCGGGTTTACCACAGGCTTTGCCAGGCTAGTATTGATCTGCGGCCATGGGAGTGAATCGGAGAACAATCCCTATGAGTCGGCTCTGGACTGCGGGGCTTGCGGCGGTAACGAGGGCATCTCGAACGCGCGGGCTTTTGCGGCCATGGCCAATAAGCCTCTTGTCCGGCAGCTTCTTGCCCAGAAAGATATTTTTATTCCGCCAGACACCCATTTTTTACCGGGACAACACAATACCACCACCGACGAAGTGGAGTTGTACGATTTGGAGGACGTTCCCGCCACTCACCGGAAAGACCTTCAGCGCCTCCAACACGATCTGGAGGAAGCGGGACGCCGAAACAGTCAGGAACGATTGAGCCGCCTACCGGACGAGAGCGGCACGCCGTCGTTGCCAAGAAGTCTCAGTCTGGCCAAACGACGAAGTTGGGATTGGTCCCAGGTGAGGCCTGAATGGGGCTTGTCGAGACACTCGACGTTCATCATCGGCCGGCGGTTATTGACGCGGGGCTTGAATCTGGAAGGACGAGCATTTTTGCATTCCTACGATTACCTCCAGGACCCCACGGGAAAATATCTAGAGATTATTATGACGGCCCCGTTGATTGTGGGTAATTGGATCAACATGGAACATTATTTTTCCACCGTGGATCCCGAGGTATACGGAGCCGGGAGTAAGGTGTACCATAATGTCGTCGGCCGGATCGGGGTGATGTCTGGTTCCCAGAGTGACTTGCGCATAGGACTGCCCTTGCAGACGGTGTATGATGGTCCCAAGCCTTACCACGAACCGATGCGGCTCTTTGGCATCATTGAAGCGCCTTTGGAACGCATATCCCTCATCATTTCGAGGCACCAACTTTTGCAGAATTTAATCGGAAATCAGTGGATCAATCTGGTGGCCCTCGACCCGGTCACCATGGAGTTCTTTCTGTATGATTCACCGGAGGAGTGGCGGATTATTCTTTAATTCCCTTTTAAGGAGGCGTGCGACGTTATGACCATCAGGCTATACCCCATGAAAGAGATAAAAATCATTCTTGAAGGAGAACATATCCGTTTTGTCACCGATGTGCTGGATCGAATCAAGGCCAGCGGGTATACCGTCTTTAGTGATGTTTCAGGCAAAGGGCACAGCGGATACCATAAGGGTCACCTCATGTTCAATGATACGAGCAGTTTGCAAATGGTCCTGACTGTGGTGCCTGAGGATAAGGTCGAGCCCATCCTCTCGGCGCTGAAGCCCTTCCTCGAGCGGCATTCGGGAAGTTTATTTGTGCTCGATGCCAGTGTCTTGAGACCCGATCATTTTGAATCCACCAATTCCTAATCCTTTGTTTGACATGCCAAAGAGCCAGCCATTTTTGATGGTTGCGGAGCTTCTACATCTTTAATGGTATTTGAAGACCTGAAGAAAGGTTCCCTCCACCATAGTCCATATGTCCCTGCCCATCGTCTTTTATGTGAACGGCCTTCAACAGCGGATTGATTCACAGTTCAGCGTGGTGGGATTTCAATGATCTCTTCGGTACCGATAAAAAAAATTCGGTCGCCGGGGATGCGTGAGATATTGTATCCCCCGGTGAACGTGCCGAATGCCGGGAGGACCGCCGAGTCGGACCGAAACCAGAAGACCGGGCTCCGGAGCCGGTCTCCACGGCTGGCAAGTACAAAGGTGGGATGGAGATGCCCGGCGAGCGTAAACAGTCCCTCACAAGACATGGGTTGATGGGCATAGGCAAAGGGGGCCGCGACATGGGGTTCATTCAGCCACTTGACCCGCGAACCGAACATCCCCTGACTCTTCACGCAATCATGGTTGCCGGCGATCACGGCGATGTCCAACGACAAATGAGTTTTCACCCATCCTAAAAATTCATCCGGCCACGTCTCGGTATCTCCGGGGGCTGTGTGCATCAAATCGCCGAGCACGATGAGCTGTTCCGGCCGACACCAGGAGATGAGCCGGGAAAGACGCAGAAGATTGGAGGGGTGAATACCGTACGGCATGGCCAAACCGGCCCGTCCAAAGGCCGCTTCTTTCCCCAGATGGATATCAGCTACCAGTAATGTCCGGGTGGCGGGACGAAAGAGGGCTCGTTGACTATGGAGAATGAGGGTTTCCCCCGCGCAGTTCATGACCAGTTCTTGATGATGACCGGTTCGCGTGGATTTCATCTGCGATGACCGGTTCACACGCGTGCCATCCTGGCACCTGGCCGCTCGTGGGATTCCTGCTCCAGCGTGGCAATCATTTTCAGCACGCGTTCCTTCCATGTTTCGCTGGAAATCGTTTGACTTTGTATTCGCCCGGCCCAGAGGGGAAAGGCCAGGGGCGTCAGGCGTTTCGGATGGGTCAGAACGAGGGTTTGGGTGCCTATGCGCTCGAGGATGCGGGCCAGTCGGGCCGATTGAAGTTGGTTCTCCAATACCTCGCGCCACGCTTGATCGAGTAGCAGGTTATGGGGATCATAGGCCGTGAATACATCGTAGATGAGACTGCTCGAGGCCTGAATTTGTTTGGTGGTTTTACTTTTTCCGGGATATCCCTGAAAGACGAGTCCGGCGATGCGCGCGATATCTCGAAACTGGCGCCGGGCGAGTTCCGTGGTATTCACACACCCGTGAAGATCATCCAACAAATTCTGGGTCGTCAACATCTTTGCAAGAAGCGTTTCGTCCAGGTCGGGGTCTTCTTTCGATAATAATTCGAAGCCGTAGTCGTTGACGGAAAGTTTGAAGGTCATCGGACGGAGGCGGGTCAGCCTGTAGGCCAGGAGGGTCGCCAGGCCCTCATGCACCAGCCGCCCGCCGAAGGGGTAGCAAAACATGCTCACCCCGTCCCGTCCCTTTACCGTCTCACATAACAGGATGGAGGGATCGGGGACGCGAGACCAGCGGCTTTGGAGGGTAAGCAGATCCCCGATGGCCTGTATTTCGGGGTCGGGAACATCCCCCGCTCGGGAACGTCCGAGCAGAGCCAATACGCTGTCGGCCAACTCACTACTGAGCGGCATGCGCCCGCCCTGCCATCGAGGGACCGTTCGCGCTCCGTTCTTTGCATGCTGCACGTAAGCGGTCATGTCCTGGACCATCATCAATTTGACCAGTCGGCCGGCAAAGAGAAAGCGATCGTTTTTTCTGAGTTTGGCGATAAAATCCTCTTCAATATGACCGAGGAGCCCTCCACGTAGCCACCGGACCTGCATGGCCGTGCTGCTCGTGATCGTTCCGATACTCATCCGATGGTGGGCCGCAATACGTCGATCCTCCACCCGATAGACCCCATGGCTCTCGATGACTTTATGGAACTGCGGATAGCCCTGCAGCGTTTGGCCTCCCCGGGTGATAAAGTCCAACACCCATTGCCATTGCGCGTTCTGAAGACCGACGAAAGCCATCGTGGATTCAATTTCTTCCCGCATCGCCCCGGCTTCAAAGCCGCTGCCCAGGGCGATGGTAATGAGATGCTGCGCGAGCACATCCAGGCACCACCGGAGGGGGGGGCGGGATTCCAAAAGGCCGGCTTCCGCCGCATGCCGGGCGGCGGCGATTTCGACGAGTTCAAACGCATGGGTGGGGACGCACACCACTCGGGATTCGGCGCCAGGTTGATGACCGCTTCGGCCGGCCCGTTGTAACAGGCGGGCAATGCCCTTCGGACTTCCCACCTGAATCACCTGGTCCACGGGGCTGAAATCCACCCCAAGGTCCAGAGATGAAGTGCACACCACGCAGCGCAAGGCCCCGTCCCGCAATTTTTCTTCGATACGGTGACGCAAGGACTGATCGATCGATCCATGGTGGAGATCGATAACCGGCGTCCAGTCGGGCCGGGCTTTACAAAGAGCTTCCGCCCACTGTTCGGCCTGCGCCCGCGTATTGGTAAACAGCAGGGTGGTTCTGCTGTTTTCCAAAAGTTCAATGACCTGGGGAAGAAGCTGAAGTCCCAGGTGGCCGCTCCAGGGAAATTTTCCGGCTGAGACCGGGAGGACCGCCTCAATGTGAGTCGTTTTGGTCTGCGAATCCTGGATCACCATTCCCTCCCCATGCGGACCCAGCAAGGCCTCCATCGCCTCATCGACATTCCCCAGTGTGGCCGACAGACCCCAGGTCTGCAGGTCCGGCCGCCAGCCTCGAAGTCGGGCCAGACACAACTCAAGCTGAACCCCGCGTTTGGTTCCGATGAGTTCATGCCATTCGTCGACGATCACGGTATGCAGACGGTAAAAAAATTGGTCTGCTTCGGCGTAGCTCAATAGCAACGACAAACTTTCGGGGGTGGTGATGAGGGTGTTGGGAGGCTTTTGCCGTTGTCGGGAACGGACGGAAGAGCCGGTATCGCCCGTCCGGATCTCCACCCGCCAGGGCAGATCCAGGGCCTCGACCGAATCTCGTAGATTCGTTGCCAGGTCGTTGGCTAACGCGCGCAGAGGAGTAATCCACAAAACCTGCAACCCTTTGTTGTCGGCGGGGGTCTCGAGCGCCCGACGAACCGGCCCGAGCCAGGCGGCCAGGGTTTTTCCGCTACCGGTCGGGGAATAGATCAACCCAGACCGCCCTTGGCGATAGGCCCGCCAGGCTTCCCGTTGAAAGCGGAATCGGGTCCACCCTTTCGTCTTGAAATACGCGTCGATGCGTGCGCCTGTCCTCATGCTTGTCCCGTCCCCGGCAGGGAATGTACATCGGCAAGCGAGTCTGCATCTTTGGGATGAAGGTCCCGTCGCCATCGGGCAATTCGGGGAAACCGTAAGGCCACACCTGATTTGTGGCGGGATGACCGGTTGATCGCCTCGAAGGCCAATTCGAAAACTTGTTCGGGTTTCACGGAGCGCACGGGCCCGAATCGTTTCAGGGTATTTTGCCGTATCCATTTATCTAATTCGTAAATTTCCTCATTGCTCAGCCCGGAATAGGCTTTGGCAATCGGAACCAATTCCTGATCCTGCCACACGCCGAACGTATAGTCGGTGTATAAATTGGCGCGGCGCCCATGGCCCGGTTGGGCATACATCATGACCGTATCAAGGGTGTGAGGAGTGATTTTCCATTTCCACCAATGTCCGCGCCGACGCCCGACTTCATACATGGCGTTCCGGTGTTTCAACATCAATCCTTCCACGAGTCGTTCCCGCGATTGCGTCTGCAACTGTGCGGCCTCCTCCCAGCTGGCTGCAGACAGCAGCGGCGAAATTTTCAGGACCGGTCCGGCTTGATCGAGGAGCGTGTCCAGCAGGGCACGCCGTTCCGTCGTCGTATGCTGACGCATGTCCTGGCCTTCATGCTCGATGAGGTCATACGCCATGAAACAAATGGGAATGTCCTGCAGCAGTTTTTTGCCGACCGTCTTGCGGCCAAGCCGGCGTTGCAGGATCGTAAAGGGCATGACGCCCGTTTCCTCGGACCAGGCCAGAATTTCTCCGTCGAGCACGGTCCCATCAGGTAATCCATACGCGGCGTCCCTCACTTCAGGATAGCGATCAGTGACCAGTTCTTCTCCGCGGGTCCAGATGTAACATGCCCCAGGCCGTCGCAAGAGTTGAGCTCGGATGCCATCCCACTTCCATTCCACCAACCACTCGCGCGAGTCGCCCAATTGCGCCTTCAGCTCATGAGGAGTTTTCTGTTGCTCAAAGGGGCTGGCCAGGCAAAAAGGGTACGGGCGGGAATGATCGGTGGAGCCGTCATCCGGAGCGATCAATTGGTCATAAAATTGCGGGGTCGGTTCCCAATGGCCCATCAGCCGGTGCAGAATGACCGGCCGCGGTAAATTGGCGCTGTCGGCTAATGCGCGGGCGACGAGAAGATGGGAGACGCCAACCCGGAGCGAGCCGGTCAGGAGTTTATTCACCAAATAGCACGTATCGTAATCAAGATATTGCCACCAACTTTGGATCCGCCGTCGTTGTTGGTCAGGAGGTTCCATGCCTAACACCAGCATTTCTTTCTCCATCCATTCCGATAGGGAATGTTTGATTGAAGTTGGCGCTCGGGTATCGGTCAGTAGTGCCGCAGTTTCAGCCAGGTCCCCGACACTGGCGTACGTTTCCTCCACCAACCAGGCCGGAAGATTCGAGGCCTCGATCATCCATTGCCTCAAGTTGGCCGGTCCCACCTTTCGCTTGAACCGGCGGCCGGACAGAAAATACAGCGCCCAGGCGGCATCCGCCGGGGGGACCGACTCAAAATACCGGCGCAGGGCTGTGAGTTTGCCGTTTGTCGAGGTGGTCTGATCCAAAGCCCGGTAAAGGTTGGCAAACCGTTTCATCCCGACTCCAGGTCCGCAAAAGGTGATCCCAGGCTGATCGCATCCACGCCCTGCTCTCCGAGGTATCGGACCAAAATATCGGAATACCCATGATGCAGTTGGATACGGCTCGCTCGGCTGTCCTCAAACGTTTGCAGCAGCGATGGCCAGTCTGCGTGATCGGACAGGACAAAGCCCCGATCATACCCGCGGCGACGGCGATTGCCGCGTACCCGCATCCAGCCTGAACAAAAGCCGGTCTGAGCGCCTTTAAACCGTCGCATCCATGGCGATCCCAGCGCGCCGGGAGGAGCCAGAATCATTTCACCGGCATAGTCCCGTTTGTTTTGGAGGTCGATTTTCTCCGCCGGCACCATGGGAATGCCCGCTTCTCGATAGATATCCACGATGGGTAAGATGGCACCATGCAGAAACACTCTGCGGTCGGTGAGTTTTTTGAGCTCAGCCAACACGCGCTGTGCCTTCCCCAATGCGTAACAGAACAAAACCGAGACCTGGTGGAGTTCGATGTTTTCGTCCCACCACGCCAGGATGTCCCGGGCCACCTGCCCGGCGGGGGGCCAACGATAAATCGGAAGGGCAAACGTGGCTTCGCTGATCAACGTATCGCAGGGAACGACCTCAAACGGCTGACAGGTCGGATCGTGGTCCCGTTTGAAATCCCCGGTCACCACCCACACCTCTCCTTGATGCTCCACGCGGACCTGAGCCGAACCCAAAATATGGCCGGCCGGGTGCAAACTGACTGTGGTTTCCCCAAGAGTAAATGGTTCCCCATAGGAAACCGTATGCAAAGAAATGTCGTTGGACAAACGTTTCTGCAAAATCGGTGACGATCCAAAGGTGGTGAAGTAGGTCTCGGCGACATTTCTGGCATGATCGGCATGTCCATGGGTGATGACGGCCCGCTCGATCGGTCCTCGGACCGGATCGATGTAAAACCTCCCCTGGGGACAGTACAGGCCGTAGGGGGTCATTTTGATCAATGCGGTTTCAGGTGTGAAAGAAGTCATATTTGCTCTGATTAGGGGTAACCCATAATTGTATCAAATGGGCGTACCTTCCAAGGTAGGCGAAGGTCTTCAGCTTCCGCCAGAAGGGGAAAAATATGGTTTGGGAAGGAAAAAAAGACGAAAAGGTTAGACACGTGACATATGGCGGGCCTTGTGAGGAGGGCAAAGGAGTGAACCCGTTGTGTGGCATCGCCTGTCGACACCATTGAAAAGGATTCGAGATATGTGGAGACAACATGCCAAACAGAATGATGTTGTGAGAGCTGAAAATCGTTGGCTCCATTTCCTGAAGCCAAGTACGGGAACTATGCTCTATGTCTTCTGTAGATCTACCGGCTAAGCGAGATCCTTCGTTCCACTTAGGATGACAAGAGTTTTACGGTCTCCTTGTCGTAGAAAGCCGGGAGGAAACGGGTCCGTTTCTTCCCGGCTGCCTGGTGTCCCTCAAGTTGACTTTCGAGGCTCAGTTCTCCGGCGACCACATGCGGAGCCGGAGGCTGTTGGTGACGACACTGACTGAGCTTAGGGCCATGGCCGCACTGGCCAGGATAGGGCTGAGCATAATGCCCCAGATGGGATAGAGGATACCGGCCGCAATCGGAATGCCTACCACATTATAGATAAAAGCCCAGAATAAATTTTGCTTCATGGTCTTCATGGTCTGCCGGGCCAACTCGATGGCAGACCCGACTGCTCGCAGATCATTGCGCATGAGCGCGACATCGCTGGCCTCAATGGCGATATCGGATCCCGCTCCCATGGCGATGCCGATATCCGCTTGGGCGAGGGCGGGTGCGTCGTTCATTCCGTCACCGACCATGGCGACGACTTCTCCTGCCGATTGGAGCCGCGTAATTTCCGCCACCTTTCCTTCCGGTAAGACACCCGCCACCACCCGTGCGATTCCGGCCATTCGTGCCACCGCTTCTGCCGTTCGTTGGTGATCGCCAGTGAGCATCGTGACCTGATACCCCAGCCGGTGCAGGCGGTCAACCACCTCGCGAGAAGAGGCTTTCAGTGGGTCCGCGATGGCCACTAAGGCCGCCACGATTCCGTCGATGGCCACATACACGGGGGTTTTTCCTTCTCTGGCGAATCGCTCGACATCCTGTTGGATGGCGGTGGTCTGAATGTCCAACTCAGACATGAGTGCGAGATTCCCTACTGCGACCTTTCGTCCCTCAACCATACCTACGGCGCCTCGCCCGGTCATCGCTTGAAACGCGTGCACCGGGAGTAAGGAGTTTTTCCTGATTGCGGCATGCCGCACGATGGCTTGGCCAAGCGGATGTTCCGACGAACTTTCCACTGAGGCGACCAGACGAAGGATTTCTTGGGAGGAATGTGTGGTGCCGGGGGCGGAGAGAATTTCGGTGACGGCCGGTTGTCCTTCGGTGAGCGTACCGGTTTTGTCCATGACGATGGTCGTGACCTGGCTGGCCCGTTGGAGCGCTTCTCCACCTTTAATGAGTACGCCCAGTTCGGCTCCTTTTCCGGTGGCCACCATGACGGCTGTGGGCACCGCCAATCCCATTGCACAGGGGCAGGCGATGATCAGCACCGACACGGCGGCGACCAGGGCGCGTATCGCAGGGGCAGTATCCGCCATGACAAACCACACCATAAATGTGGCAATCGCCAACGACAGGACCACGGGGACAAAGATTCCGCTGACACGGTCGGCCAGTTTTTGAATTGGTGCGCGGGACCCCTGGGCCTCGCGCATGAGTTGCACAATGCGAGAGAGGACACTGTCTGTGCCCAAAGTCGTGGCGTGATATTGAAACGCGCCGGTGGTATTCATGGTTCCCCCGATCAGGCGATCGCCGGGTTTTTTGTCGACGGGCATGGATTCTCCCGTCAGCATCGATTCGTCGACTGAGCTGGTTCCGGCGAGCAAAGTGCCATCCACGGGGATGCGTTCCCCTGGGCGGACCAGCACCGTGTCTCCGGTTCGCATTTCTTCCACCGGAATCTGCCGTTCCCGGCCGTCCCGGATGATCCGGGCGGTTCGGGGTTGAAGCGTCATGAGTTTTCGCAAGGCCGCTGATGTTTGGCGCTTGGCTCTTGATTCAAGGGCATTTCCCGTCAGGATCAACGCAATGATCATGATGACGGCCTCATAATAGAGTTCCGGCGCCATGCCCCGGCTGAGAAAGATCTCCGGCGCGAGGGTGGCCAGAAGGGAGAAGAGAAAGGCTGCCCCGGTGCCAACCGCCACCAGGGTATTCATGTCGGCCGAATGGTGGCGGAAGGCCGCCCAGGCCCGCGTATAAAAATGCCTGCCTGCCCAGGTCATGACGAAGATGGTCATGGCGAGCAGGGTTACCGAGAGCCAAGCCGTATCCACTGAATAGAGCCCGGGGGCGAATGATCTAAGGAAGGGTGTCATCCATCCCATAATCCATTGCATGAACGGATCGGTCACCCCATCGTGCGCGTGTGTGGGTCCGGAACTCATGAGCGGCATGGAGAGCACCATGGCGACCACCCCGAGTATCCCGCTGACAATCGCCTTGTTGCGAAATGATCGAAATTCCTGAGCTTGAGTCTGTTCCTGTTGGGCCTGCTCATCCTGGTCCATGTGGTCGGGGGAATTGATCTCCGCTTTATACCCGGTCTGGGTAATGGCCTGTCTGACCGAATCCGCGCTCGTGGTGCCGGGATCGTAAGTTACCTCGGCCGATTTCAACATGAGATTGACTGAGGCCTGAAGGACGCCGGGTTCCTTGTCCAGCGCGCGTTGCACGCGGATTTGGCAGGCGGCGCAGGTCATCCCGCCGACCGAGAGACTCACTTTCCGGGTTGGGGCCATGTCAGGCGGTTCGTCTCGTTTCCTCCTGGGAGGATGCGATCGTGTTCTCTCTGTTTTTGCGATGACGGTGTTCATGTACGTCTCCTTATTCTTGTTGCTCGATGTGAAGTGGGTACCATGTGATTTCAATATTCAGGTATTAAAAAAATACGACTGCCTCGGTTCAGCTCTCACCCTGCTGTCATCCTGAGGAACTCTGTCATCCTGAGTGAATGAAGCGAAGGATCTCGCTCAGCCTAGATATCTGCACCTGGGCACAGATCCTTCGCCAGGGGCTCAGGATGACAAAATCGGCAGAACGAAGGTTCATTTCCCGTTCACCGCTTGGATGATTGCCTGGTTTCTTCGGTGTTCTGAATTCGCTTACCCGCCATGGCCTGGGCCATGAAGAAGTACCAATTGACCCAGACAATCGCGGTCAGTCCACCGATGATGACGGTCCATTCAATGGTGCTCATACGGCCTCCACATTGAGCCGGGCTTTATAGCCTTCCTCCTCGATCGCGTAAATAATTTCTTCTGGTGTGATGGTTTGAGGATAAAAGCCAAGGGTGGCCTCACCAATTTTCACCTGATCCACCTTCACACCCTTCAAATTGGATAGGATGTTGGTGATGCCTTGAACGCAATGACCGCAGCTCATGCCTTGAATCGTGAGTGTGAGATCTTCCATGGGAACCTCCGTTTGTTGGAATTTGTTTGTGTGTGGGGCATGTCACGTTCTGTGTCCGACATGCCCCGTTTGTTTATATAGACGGAGCCCTACCTCGATTCTTACAGTTGGGAATGTTGAAAAAGGCCGCCAGCGGCGTTCTCACCCCTTGGCCGTGCTCACGTACTCCTTCGTACGCTCCGCCCGTTCAAGAGGCTGCGGCCTTGCTGGACGGACCTTTTTGAACATTCCATTGGGACAATTTACCTGTTGAAAAGGGAAGGAATTCTAGTAAAACAAAGATGAGGAGGGAAGCGGGAGGCTTCGTGCAATGGGGCGTGAAAACTTATTCGCAGGTGCAATTCAAGCAGCCATGTTTACTGCAAATCCCGCAGGAATCTTCCAGGGACTTGCGCAAGGCATGGCGCGCCCGATGCAAACGGACCGTGAGGTTATTCGTGGTGATTTGTAAATCCTTGGCGACGGATTGAAGGGATTCTCCGGACAAATCAATCCGTCGAATGATGGCGGCATATTCGGGCTTGAGGGTCAATACGAGGCGATCCAGACAGGCACAAATCGTCGGTTGTAGTTCATCCAGAGAAGGGACCTGATGGGTGCCCAGTGTCTCGGTCTCGTCAAGAAAAGCCTGGAACCGTTTGTTGTCCGTTTCTTTGCTTCGATAATAATCAATCAGCGCATGTCGAAGGATTTGGTAGAACCAGGGGATGATCCGGTCCATCTGTTTGATGGAATGGAAATGGGCCAATGCTTTCATGAAGCATTGTTGCAGGAGGTCTTCGGCGAAGGCAGGATTGCCGAGTCGGCGGGTCAGGAAGGCGTGAAAGGCCTGGCGATGATCAGTGAGCTGCTTCATCACCTCATCTAAGAGGGGATGGTGTTGGGCATCTTTCCCCATTTCGGATGTGGATTCAGTTTCCATTTGCTACTCCAGGTTGTCGCCAACCACTCCAGCAGGATGAGACGATATCATGCCCGGCCGGCATTCGGGAAGATCGGGTACGGAAGAGACGAGCTGGAAGAATAGATTCCCGCTTACGACCGGCGGAATTGATGAATGGAAAGGGCAAGGAAAGGATACCCGGTATTTTATAGTCATTCCAAATAATTTCCGAAATGTTGCTGGTTGGGTAAAACACCATCGTTCGTTGCCGGCCAACCGGTGAACGTCCACAACACCACAGCACATCGTGAAATGCGATGTGTAGTTCCCTAAGCCCCTCAACCCATTCATTCCCCTTGACCGGCGCCTGGCGTCCGGTCCCAGAGGTGAAGGCTCTCATCAACGGGCGGGCCCTGTTTGAGCCCTTCGAAAACTCAGGTCAGGCTCCGCGAGTTGGTCCGCCCTCGATGGACCTACGTCGGCACGCTTTAATTATGATCCGACGCCTGCCGGCTGGCCCAAAGGAGGGACGCTCTTATCAGCTTGCGGACCTTGTTTGAGCCTAGCGAGTTGGTCCGCTCTCTTCAGAGTTAGCGTCCCTCCTCTTCAAGGAGGCCAGACGGGGCGTCAATGGTTTTGGGTCCTTTTGCCGAAACAAAAGGACCTCGGCTGCCGGGCCGAAACCCGGCATCTATACTACGATTCACATCATTTCCAGTAAGTAAGATGTGGGTGGAAGCAGGCATGACTTTGCTCCGAACACAGCAGAAGTTTATTGGAATGCCTATAGAGAGAGAGGGAGGGAATTTTGAAGGAAGTCAGGCATTAACCCGGCCACATTTTCATAATGGCCACGGACGACGAACTTCCCAGGCGGGAGGCTCCGGCATTGACCAACGCCACGGCCGTGATCAGGTCGCGTATCCCGCCGGCAGCCTTGACCCCTATCCGTTGTCCGACAATGCCCCGCAGAAAACCCACGCCTTCAATCGTGGCTCCGCTGCCGGTGAATCCGGTCGATGTTTTCACAAAGTCGGCCCCGGCCTTCTCTACCAGTTGGCAGCCAATTTGCTGTTCTTCCTTATTTAAGAGCGACGTTTCGAGAATGACCTTGACCAGGATTTTTGAAGAGTGGGCACGCCGTGCGACGTTCACGACGCCCTGGATATCGTCCAGGACGGCTCCATGATTGCCCGCTCGAAGCAAGCCAAGCTGGATGACCATATCCAATTCATGCGCCCCGGCTTCAATCGCCAGTTTGGCCTCGTAGGCTTTCACGTCCGGAAGCGTGTTGCCGTGAGGAAAGCCAATGACCGTGGCAATTCGGACTGGAGATCCCGCCAGGCACCGCGTGGCCAGCGGGACCCAGAGCGGTGCGACACAGACCGCCCCGAAGCCGAACGTACCGGCCTCTTCGCAGACCTGTCGTATCTCGTCTTTCGTGATTTCCGGTTTTAACGCAGTATGGTCAATGATTTTGGTGAATTCGTCGCGGGTCATCCTGGGTGTTCCGATGAGCGTTTAGAGAAGTTGGGAGGGCCTCATCTAATTTGTATGATTGTACTGTCCCTCATCGGTACCAAGATCAGACAAGGAAGAGGAATCGACAGGGGGCACAGATTACAATGTCTTGCGAATGTTGTCGTAGCCTTTTTTTAGTTCGTCCAGCACAAGTCCCAGTCCGGAAGACACGGACTCGGTTGTGTGACCGGCTTCCTTGCGGACTGCTTCCATCTTGGTCTTGACGTCTTCCCACCGTGTTTCAAGTTTCGCCCATTCATCACGCGCATCCGCTTTGGCCAGGTGGAGTTTGACCTGAAGCTCGTCACGCTGACGCTTCAGATCATCTGCAATTTTTTGAAGCTGTTCTAATGTGTGCCCCATGTTTATCTCCTTTCATTATTCGAACCGTATGAATAATTCTATTCTAGATTAACAAGAAATTAGCCTAAGAGTGTACCCAGGCACATTGGCGAAAAGGATCAACGTTAAGCAGGCTCCTAACCGTGGTGTGGAGGAAGGCAGGAAACGTGTTGATTTCCAGGCATAGGCGAGGGAGCGGGGCGCCTGGTCCTGTGGAGCGGGAGATGCTGTTGGGTGGCGTAACGGTTGACGAGTGGGAGTGGATATCTAATAAGGATCGTTCGGCGCGATCGTGTCCTCTGTCTTCACTTCGTAAGGAACAATATCGCAGGTGCAGCCGTTGACCTTTCGATCCACATACATGGACCAATGACCATCCCGGTTTACATCATGCCAATAGAATAAGGGCCATTCTTTGGTTTCGACGACTGAATTCCAATGTTCATTATATTCCGAGATGAGGATTTGACGGGCGGTTTTGTAATCCACGATTCCGTCTTTGCGTAGGGAATATTCCCGCATGTAGAGGCCGGTTACAATATTGATATCTTCGTCGACCAAGTAGGCCTCGTCCGGTTCGGGTGGCGGCATTTCGGCTTCGGCTATTTTTCCTCCAACGAGAACAAGGGCTAATCCGATGGCGCATGCTTGAATGGGGATTGTCGTTTGCATGACATCCTCCTTGGCTTGAGGCCTTTTGCCCGACTACCTTGTCGTGTGTGAGCTTTCTAATCCGTTGTTTAGAGCAACTGCTATGCCAAAGAAGAAGTGTGTGATTGTTTTGTTTCGGGGGGAAACAACCTATTGAGTTGTAAGGAATTAGAATAATGACGAGGTAAGTGAGGGCAGGACGCACACGTCACTATTTTGCCTATGGGTTATCCCTTTAGACACAATTTATAATTATTTGACACCCACCGATGGCTTTCACCAGGCGTAGGCTTCGGGGGCCGGACCCCCAGGTCCGGGGAAGATCGTATCGAGCTTTTTTAACACATCCTTGGAGAGAGTTAATTCGGTGGTGCGCATGGTGCCCTTTAACTGGTCCATAGTTCGGGGACCAATGATGGGTGCCGTGACGGCTGGTTGATGAAGGAGCCAGGCCAGGGCGACATGTGCAGGCGCTTCGCCTAATTCCCGGCACAGCGTTTCGTAGGCTTCCAATCGTGGACGGTATTTTTCCACGTTCTTCCGCAGATCCTCATCGGCCCGTCGTCCGCTCGTCGCCGGTTCAAGCGCCCCGGCCAGGAGGCCGCGCGCGACCGGACTCCAGGGAATTAAGCCAATGCCGTATGCTTCACAGGCCGGAATGACCTCAAGCTCAATCATGCGGTCATTCAGGTTGTACAAACTTTGTTCGGCCACCAGTCCAAGGAAATTCCGGTGCCTGGCCATTTCCTGCGCTTGGGCCAGATGCCATCCGGCAAAGTTACTACTCCCCACGTATAAAACTTTTCCCTCGCGCATGAGTTGTTCCATGGCCTGCCAGATTTCCTCCCATGGAGCATGCCGGTCAACATGGTGCATTTGATACAGGTCAATATAATCGGTTTGGAGCCGTCGCAAACTTGCTTCACAGGCCCGCTTGATATGGAGTGCGGACAAACGGGATTGGTTGGGCCAGTCTCCCATCCGCCCGAACACTTTGGTGGCCAGCACGACTTTTTCCCGGCGGTTGCCTCCTTGTGCAAACCAACGCCCGATAATCTGTTCGGTAATCCCTTCCCCCACCTCCCAACCATATACGTCTGCGGTATCGAAAAAATTGATGCCGAGTTCCAATGCCGTATCCATGATGGGTCCACTGTCGGCTTCTGTGGTTTCCGGACCAAAATTCATTGTGCCCAAACACAACCGACTGACTTTTAATCCTGATCGACCAAGATGGACATATTTCATTCAGCCACTCCTCATGAAAGATTTGGGAAACCGGGAAAAAGTTCTTTCACACCCTACCAAGAATACCGAAACTTCTTCCAGAAGATGAGGACCACCAGCCGTGGAATGGATGCGGTGTCGGGTGCACGGTCCATCCAAGACGTCCCTCCTGTCGATTTTGAATTGGTTTACCATTTGGCGTAAGATGAACCCACCCTTCACGATTGTTGTGGGAAGTCCCATACAAGCAGGAGGTCCTGCAGCGTCATGTCGATTCAATACAGCATCGACAGCACCGATCATATCCGGTTTATCAATGAGGCCTGGTTGCAGTTCGCCTGCCAAAATGACGGAGCACACCTGAGTCGTGCCTATGTCATCGGAAAGTCGCTTTGGGAGTTCATCGATGGGGAAGATAACAGACAGATTCATCGGTTGATTTTGAATACGGTTAGGGCCACACAAAGAGTTCAGGAAATCAAATTCCGCTGTGATTCTTCAGTCTGTCGCCGATATTTTCTCCTTACCGTGTCTCCTCTCCCTGAGGGCGAACTGATGTTCTCAACACATCCCCTTCGTGAGGACTCACGGAGCCCCGTTCCCTTACTTGACCCTGATGTGAAGAGGGGAAGGCAATATCTCAGGATCTGTAGTTGGTGTATCAAAGCCTGCCTCTCGAATCAGAATTGGGTGGAACTGGAAGAAGCTCTTTCCCGTCTTGATCTTCTAGGTGGCGGAATCATGCCAAATCTGACGCACGGGGTTTGTCCCGACTGTCAGGTTACCATTGAGAAGGAGTTGAAAAACCCGAAGTGACCAGGTAGAACAGTGCTGGCTCTGTTCATTGCCATGGAATCCCGTGTGCTCGAAAAAATCTGACATGGTGGTGTATAGTCGTTTAGCGTATTCATGGACAAAAGGACGCAAGTCTCTGTGCCCCGTTGTTCTTTGTGAGATTCATTTTTGGTTAATTGGAGGGTAGTATGGCCGTAAAAAAGAAGTCGATCCGTCAAGCACCTAACAAACGCACTCCTTCTTCCAACAAAAAACAGACGCCTTCTCGCAAAAAAACACCAGCTTCCTCCAAGAAAGGATCAGCCTCCTCCAAAAAAGGGACAGTTTCCTCCAAAAAAGGGACAGCCACTCGAAAAAAAGTGGGTGCCTCCAGAAAATCGCAACAGCCTCAACGCGCCCGTTCTTCTCGGGCACCGGGAGGGCTGGCCAAAACAATTGAGTCTCTCAATGAACGCCTTGATATTATGCTACCTGAAGTGATGTTCAGGATTGCCGCGATTGAGCACCTCTTAGTGAAGAATCAATTATGCCTGTATGATGAACTGACCAATGCGAGGCAATTTATTCAAGAACAGGAACATACCTAATCGGCATGTCCAGAGCAGGGGCCACTTTCGAATCAGCATGAGAGGCCCGGCCGGCATTTATCCCATGATAAAGAAGGAAAAATTATGAGCGTCGATATTCGTGAAACCATCGGGCATAATATGCAGCGCGATCTTGAAGGTGTAAGCGAAGACACCTCTGTGGTGAATGCGGTGAGTCTTATGGCGGCCAGACGGATTGGGAGTCTCGTTGTCCATTCGGCAGGGCAGGAATCTCAGCAAAGAAAAATTATCGGGCTCATTTCAGAGACCGACCTTATTCGCCTGGTCATAGCCAAGGACCTGACTCTGGCCGGAACGAACGTGGGGCAGATTATGGCAAGCCCGTTACTCTCCATTCCCTCTGATCGAACGATGCTGGATGCCAGCCATTTCATGGAGAAAAATGGCATTCGGCATCTTTGTGTGACAGAAGGGGAAGGGGTTGTCGGGCTGATTTCCGTTCGCGATCTGGTGAAACATTTTGTTTATGCTGAGAAAGGGCCGATTCGCGATCTTGATGATGTGTACCGGCCCCTCAGTGTGCTGATGCGGCGTGACATTGAAACGATCGATCGGGAAGCGACACTCATCACCGTCGCCCAGCGTATGACCGACAAGCGGATTGGTGCCCTTATGGTCACGCAGGCCGGCGAGATGGTGGGGATTGTCACGGAGCGTGATCTGGTCTATAAGGGTTTGGCTCAGAACCGGAATCTGACTCAGGCCAGGGCGGGTTCCGTGATGACGCAAGCGCTGATCGATATTGATATCAACCGGACTGTGCATGATGCCAGCGATCTTATGGCCGAAAAAAATATTCGGCATCTGCCCATTACGGAAAACCATGCCATTGTGGGAATTTTGTCCGTGAGGGATCTGATGCGAATGATTTCCGTCAGGGATCGCCCAAGATTTCTCAATCAGCCATCATAATGCTCCTTCCCTCTGGCAGGATTGATTTGACCAAAGAAAGGAGCGCAACCATGGGAAACACCAAAGGGTATGCGGCGTTGCAAGCCGGCGCCACACTCGAACCGTTCAGCTTTGACCGGCGACCGGTCGGATCGAATGACGTTCTGATCAAGATCGACTATTGCGGAGTCTGCCATTCCGACATTCATCAGGCGCGTGACGAATGGGGCGGATCAATTTTTCCCATGGTCCCGGGCCATGAGATTGTCGGGACCGTGACGATTGTGGGAAAAGACGTCAGGAAGGTTCGGCAAGGTGAGAGGGTCGGAGTAGGATGTTTTGTCGACTCATGTCGCACCTGTCCGGCATGCACCCAGGGTGTAGAACAATATTGTGAACCGGGAATGATTCCGACCTATAACGGGCTGGATAAAAACGGTCACCCCACCTATGGCGGGTATTCCCACCACATCGTTGTCAATGAACAGTACGTGCTGAAAATCCCGGAAACTCTCTCGATGGAAGGTGCAGCCCCACTCTTGTGTGCCGGAATTACGACTTACTCTCCGCTGCGACAATGGGGTGTGGGAAAAGGACATAAGCTCGGGGTCGTGGGGTTGGGGGGGCTTGGCCATATGGCTGTGAAATTTGGAAAGGCCCTTGGAGCGGAGGTCACTGTTTTTAGCCGCACCGACCAAAAGCGGGTGGAGGCTGAACGTCTTGGGGCCACAGCATTTGCTGCGACTTCGCAGGAGGGGACGTTTAGGCGTTTGGCGGCTCAGTTTGATTTTGTCATTGATACGGTTTCGGGCCAGCATGATTACAATGCTCATCTCGAATTACTGAAAACCGATGGCACATACATTCTTGTCGGTGCGCCGAGTGAGCCGATTGCCCTTGGGGCGTTTCAGCTTATCATGCGGCGGCGACGTCTGGTGGGCTCCCTGGTTGGCGGGATTCGCGAGACGCAGGACATGCTGAATTTTTGCGGGGAGCATGGCATCACATCTGATGTGGAAGTCATTCCCATCCAACAAATTAATGAAGCCTACGAACGCGTCCTGCGGGGCGACGTCCGTTTCCGTTTCGTCATCGATATGGCATCGTTACCTGATACGCCAGAATGAATTCGTTTATTTTCGTGTTCGTTCTGTCTTATCGTTTTCCACTTTTCAAAGGAAATCTTCGGGAAGTGAGCCCTGGTGTATAATGAGGCCGTAGTGTCCGGCTGTATGAGTGATGATGCGGTCCCATTGGAAATTGTCTGCAATTGTCTACTATTCCGCCTGAAATTCTTGTTTCCCTGCTGCTTGTGAAGCAATAGGCGTTGGGAGAGGGAACCTAGCCTTTATCCGCAAACTTTTTCCTTCCACCAAAAAAATGTTTGCGATTAAAGGAATCTCTGGTAGTCTTGACCATAAGGGAGATTGCCATGATGGGAATGGTGGTGCATCTCGTTATTCTTCTGATGTTGGTCTGGCCCACGGACAGTTTGGCCCGCCGCGCCTCTTTAACTTCTGAACAAAAAACACAGCTCTCCAGGATTCAAATAATTTGGATTTCTACCCTGGCGCTGAGCGAAAATGGCTTTGTGTCCTCGGAGATTATCCTCAACGTGGTCCAACGGCGTTTCGAAGAGCTCGGATTTCAGGTGGTCACAGATGCCGCCCAACCGCATGATGTGGAATTCCACGTAATCTGTGAAGAACGGAAGCACGAACAAAGCGTTGCACGCTATGGCGGAGATGCTGAGCTGACCCATACGCCGGACCGGCTCTGGTATGGCCCGGCCTGCCAGTTATCTTATCGCCTGGAGAGGAAGGACCTTGGGTGGCACAAAGAAGTGCGTGCCTCCATTCAGGAGGATTCCGTCCTTCCGCGAGAGGCTCAGGCCGTAGACATCGGAGCTTCTGTCTTTGAACAACTCACACGGGAACTTGAAACACTTGATTTTCCGGTTATGCTACTGAGTGAATGGGGACAGACGCATCGACTGGTGGCCTTGCTCACCGATCCTGAGACACCCCAAACCCGTCAAATGGTTATTCTTGATTTGCTCCGTCAGTTCCCTGACCGGGAAGCCCTTCCTTATCTCTTGACACGAATTGAACAGGGGCATTCCCCTAATGAATCCATTTTCGCTCTGTCCGGGTTGGGCCATGAGGTGGTTCCGCATCTTCAACACCTGTTTGAATGTCAGGACCAACCGGTCCCGATTCGAGCTGCCGCTGCCAAGGGTTTAGGAAGAATTTTGCGAGCAGACGGGGATGCTGAGGTGATGACGATGTTGCTGAAGTATCTGTCCCATGCTGTGTTGAAGATTAGGTCTTCCTCGGATATCGAATTTCCTGTGCTCACGGAAGTCGTGTGGGCTGTCGGGTCCATTCATCATCAACCAACGGTGAAACTGATTGGCACGCTTCAAGACCGGATCTGGCTCATTTACGATAACTCACCGGAGATGAAGAAGCTGCGGGATGTGGTGAGCGTTGTCCACAAATATTTGGACCCCAGTCAGATTTGAAATGGGGAACGGGAGTTGGACCATATGACCACTAGGAGTGGCTGAAGAAACAAGGTAGATTTTAAGACTGTTGAATCATTTTAAATTCCCACCAGTTCCAGCCCTAACTATTTCATTGCTGAGCAATCGAGAGCAATGCGGAGAGTGTTCAAAAAGCCTGTCCAGTAAGGCATCAGCAAGTTAGCGCGCGGAGCGTACACGCAAGTACGTGAGCATGACAACGAGGCGAGAACGCCGCTGGCGGGCCCTTCGGCCCGACTCAGGGCATGTTTTTTAACACTCTCCCTTAGGTTGGTGGAAGAAGGGGCCCCGCCCATTGACCTTTAATGCGCTGCACATCCACAAGATTATTCGGCGGACCCAAATCTGCCATGAGCTTGGTGTCAATCCTGCCATGACCCACATACAATAGTCGGGGTTCACTCACGCCCGGCGCTTTAAACCAATACCATCCGGGACAGTCAGGTGTTGTGTGATTCCAGGTTGGAATCATGTGGCGCAGGTCACGTTCCAGTGTAGCTTGCACCTGGTTCGCGTCATGCTGACCGATTAATGATCGGATGCCTGCATATAGTGCTTCCGCATGAGCGTGCAATGTCATTGTCCTGAGAATCCTTTCTTTTAAACCTTCGTGAAAGATCGCCATCCAACATACGTCATTTTCTTTCCGGGACTCAACTGGTTGCATGATCCGGAAAACATGTGACGCCTCTTTCGGCTCAATGGTTTTGCCAATCAAAAATCTGTCATCTCGTTCGTCCTATCTGACAATGGGTAGAGTGCACGGCATGAGCAGAAATTTGAGCAAAGTGATTCACGGGAACAACCGCATTGGCTTATTGGGAAATCACACAGGAGGCACCATGTATTGGGTACCCGTGATGGGGTATGTCGCGGAGGCATGCACGACCTTATTGTTTCTTCCTCAGGCGATTCAAATCGTAAAAACGAAACGAACCAAAGATTTTTCCCTGAGTATGTATTCAATGTTGACTTCGGGCTTGGTTCTCTGGAGCGTGTAGGGATTGATCAATCCAGATTGGCCATTCGTCATCACCATTATGGTGGCGCTGTTTCTAGCTGGTTGGATTTTCATCCTCAAGCTCCGGTACGGGTAGAGTGCAAAGATGCGGAAATTTCGCCTTGTTTCAGAATGGTGATGGTCGTGGTGATTGGGGTCGCGTTCTGGGGCACCCGGCCATCACACAAGGCCTCCTGGGCACCCTCCTTTTTTTCACCCATCCTGGTGGAAGCTGAATTCGTACGATGCTCACCCTTTCAGTTTGACCGGTAACACGGCTGGTATATTGTCCGTAAGAAATATTTGGGTTGGTTTCAACGAGAAAAATGATCTTTGGTTGCGAAGTAAATGCCGGCATCGTAGAATTTCCTTGCTCGTGCCTTGTTGAGTGGGTATCAGTGTAGGCCCTTCAAGATATTCTGATGTTTCAGGTCTGGGGTACTGAGGTATTGCATCCTTAGGTCACTCGAGTCCTATGGTCAATCGAATTCTCACAACGTTGCCGTCCTTGTTAACCTTTTTCAGTCGCTTCTACCTGTGATGAGTCCTTTCTCTCTAGAGCTGTGAGCTTAGCGATATGATGCTGATTCACGGTCTTCATTTCCGCAACCTAAAAGGAGATGTCTTTGGAGGAGTGGTCGCCGCAGTCATCGCGGTCCCTTTAGCCTTGGCATTTGGCGTGGCTTCGGGGGCCGGTGCTGCAGCGGGCCTGTATGGCGCAATCTTTGTAGGATTCTTCGCAGCGTTGTTTGGTGGGACTCCTGCGCAGGCTTCAGGGCCAACGGGCCCCATGACGGTGGTGTTTGCGGGCCTCATGATCGAAATGGCCGACAACCTGCAACTGGTGTATACGACCGTAATTTTAGGTGGTGTGGTTTTGATCGCAATGGGGATGTTAGGAATCGGGCGGTATATCCGTCTTATGCCCTATCCAGTCATTTCCGGGTTTATGAGCGGCATTGGGGCCATCATTATTATTTTGCAAATCGGTCCCCTATTTGGGCATGCGGCTAAACCAGGAGGGGTAATTCCCAATGTGATGGGGGTGGTGGAGTTTCTCACACAACCCGTCTTGCATGCGGTCATATTGGGAGGGATCGCCTTGCTCATCACATATCTTACCCCCCCATCTATCGGAGGAGTGGTTCCACCACCGTTATTGGCCCTTTTGCTCTGTACACCAATCGCGATTGGCTTTTTTCCTGATGCACCGGTAATTGGTTCAGTCCCCTCTGATTTTCCGCCATTGCATGTCCCTGCGTTTGAGATCGAGTTCCTGCCTCTCATGCTAGAAGGGGCCTGTGTCTTTGCCCTACTGGGCTCGATTGACAGTTTGCTCACCTCCTTGGTGTGCGACAACATGACCCGCACTCAGCACAACTCCAACCGTGAACTCATTGGCCAGGGAATCGGCAATATGGTGGCAGGTCTTTTTGGTGGCTTGCCTGGTGCCGGTGCGACCATGCGGTCGGTGGCAAATATTCGATCCGGGGGGCGAACCCCAATTTCCGGTGCCCTGATGGGCCTTGTGCTGCTAGCCACCTTGTTGTGGTTGGGTCCGTTGGCCGAAAAAATTCCGCTGGCGGTACTGGCAGGCATACTGCTGAAGGTCGGGGTGGATATTATTGATTGGCGATTCTTGCAACATATCTGGGATGCCCCGAAGACGGATGTGGGAATTATGATTGTGGTCTTTTTGATTACCGTGGCGGTTGATTTAATCACGGCTGTCGCGGTGGGTGTCGTCCTGGCGAGTTTATTTTTTGTTAAGGAAATGTCTGATTTGCAATTGGCCAATATGAAAGTCATCACAGAGGTGCATGATGAATCACCCCTGGGATCTGAAGAAGTTGCCGTTATGGAGCGCAACGCCGGGAAAATATTGCTGATTCATGTGGATGGTCCGATGAGTTTTGGGTCAGCCAAAAACATGGTGCGTCGCTTAGAGACCGTGCCGGGATTGCGAAAGTTTACCAGTTGTGTGTTGGATTTATCGGACGTTTCGGCAATCGATGGGACAGCCGCATTAGCTATTGATGATATGCTGCGTATCGTTCGCGCCCATAAACAGCATTTGTTTTTTGTGGGGATGCAACCTCACGTGACTCAGGCGTTAGAAGGGTTCCGGGTGCTATCCCATATTCGCCCGGATCATCGCTATGCAAAACGATTGGATGCGTTAAAACATGCGGCGCAAGCCGCTGGCTCCACACATTCCGATGATATTTCGTCCAACTAGTAATTGTCAGCTGACGTTTCCACCCCATGGCTGAATAACATTCAATTAGATGGTCTTCCTCGTGTACTCTTTTCCTGATACACAGGTGAGGAGGTGCGATGTGGTCCTGTCCATCTGGAGCCCTGTTTGTTTTTTCTGGATCTATGGGTACTTGAAATTGTGGTTGGCAGAAGTGGAAGAGATCGTTTGAGCGTTGACGAGGGGTGCTGCCTTCCGCCTCGTCAACCCATGAGTCTTGATCTATTGGGCAGGGATGCTCGGAGTTATTTTTTGCCTTTTTTCTCGGCCCGCTTTTCCTTCATGGTTTTCGCTGGTTTCTTTTTGGTTTCTTTGCGTGCGTCCTGGCTCTTGCCCATGGTGTGCTCCTTGTGTTGTTAGTAGTACGGCTTTTCTATGGTGCCGCTCGGAGGCGAATGGTAGCGAACCTGAGAGAAAAAGTATAGATGGCGCGATGTGGAAAGTTGGAATTTAGAAGGAAATAAAAAGTAGGACAGAGGTTCTCGCCCGAGAACTCTCGTGATTGGGAAATGCTCCTGGTGATGATGGAAACATTGGTGGCCCGCATGGTAAAAGATGAAAAGAACTGGGGGGGTATCCGGCCTTGCTTTTGAAAGGAGCGCACGATGGCTGATCAATGGATGCTGCGCGGTGTCGAGTTTTCCAATTGCAACTGTAGCTATGGGTGTGGATGCCAGTTTAATGCCCCCTCGACGAACGGATTTTGCGAGGCAATGGGCTCGGGATATATTGAAGAGGGGTATTTCAATGACACGCGTCTGGATGGATTGAACTACGTCATGCTCTTGCAATGGCCGGGGGAAATTGCACAAGGAAATGGAACGCAGCAGATTTTCATTGATGAACGGGCGAATACCTTGCAACGCGAAGCCCTCCGGAAAATATTACATGGCGAGGCGACGATCCCGGGGGCTACTCATTTTTTTGTATTCAATAGTACGATGTCCAACGTGTTGGAACCGCAGTTTGTTCCAATTGATCTTTCCATAGATGTGGACGCCAGAAAGGCCACGGTGAATGTGCCGGGCTTGGTCGAGTCGACGGGTACGCCCATCTCCAATCCCCATACCGGACGAGACCATCGCGCCAGGATTAATTTACCGGAGGGATTTGAATACACCGTGGCCGAAGTGGGCAATGGGTCGACGAAGGCTCAAGCCGGAATTGCATTGAATCTGTCTAATAGTTATGGGCAATTTAATATTCTTTACATGAATCAGGATGGAGTGATCAGGGCCTGATTGTGGTGGGATGCGTTTATCCTTGTCGGTTACTCCTTCGTCAGTCATCATCGTAGTTTTTCAACTTACCGGTCAGTTGCTGATTGTTGCAGGGGTTCTTATAGTCCATTTCCATGAGCCCCTCTCCTGCGCCTTCATTTTCTTCGTTACCCACGCGTGATCGAATAACGATTTTCTCAGCCCTGATTGGGGTGATTGTTTTAGCTTGGGCGTATGTCCTGTATCTCTGGGCAAAGATGCCCATGATGAATGCTGACGCGCCTGAGGCCATCCTGCAGTTGCATCCGTGGATGCCAATGGACTTTGTGTTTGTGTATGTGATGTGGGCCGTCATGATGGTCGGGATGATGTTGCCGGGTGCCGTCCCGATGACCCTGTTGTATGCAGGCATGGTTCGCAAAGCCGAGCGGCAGAGCACTCACATGGCTCCGACGGGGGCCTTTGTTGGTGGCTATTTGGCTCTATGGAGTGTGTTTAGTGTGGGCGCGACTGTTGTGCAGTGGGGATTGCATGAAATGGCCATGCTTTCGCCCATGATGAAGGCCAACAGTCAGGTCGTAGGAGCCGCGCTATTGATCCTCGCAGGCATCTATCAAATGACCCCCTGGAAGGCTGCCTGCTTAGATCATTGTCGGGCACCTGCTCATTTTATTAGCGAGCATTGGCGACCCGGCGTGTGTGGCGCGTTTCGTTTGGGACTTCATCATGGTGTGTTTTGTCTGGGCTGCTGTTGGGCCTTGATGGGGTTGTTGTTTGTGGGCGGAGTGATGAACGTGCTCTGGATCGCAATGATTACAGTCTTTGTTTTTTTTGAAAAGATATTGCCCCCTGGCATCTGGAGTGGAGGCTTGGGATGGGTTGCCGGGATCGGCTTGATTGTGTGTGGACTGTGGATGTTGATTGTGACTTGAGGGATTGCCCGATATTGGGATGTGCCTGTTCCGGTTGGACTCGATTACTTTCCTGGTGAATCTTGTGTGACCACGGCCACGCCATCTTTGGTGACAGAAAAGCGTTGACTGTCGTGCTCGATATCGTGACCGATGATGGTATCGGGTGGAATGACGACGCCCTTATCGATGATGGCCCGGCGAATACGCGACCGTTCCCCGATTTTAACATTTTCCATAATGACGGAATCGCGGACTTCGGCATGAGCCTCAATGCGAACATTTGGTGAGAGCACACAATTTTGTACCAGACTTCCGGAGATAATGCAGCCTCCTGAGATAATAGAATCCAGTGCCATGCCTCTGCGCCCTCCCGTGAACTCATCGGCAAAGACAAATTTGGCTGGCGGGTATTGGCCCTGATACGTGCGAATTGGCCAGACCTCATCATAGAGGTTGAGGTGGGGATCAACCCCGACGAGATCCATGTTGGCTTCGTAGTAGGCGTCCAGGGTACCAATGTCCCGCCAGTACTTGACTTGTTTTTTGTTTTTATCTTCAAAATTATAGGCGAAAACTTTTTTGTTGTTCTGAATCATGTTGGGAATGATATTTTTCCCAAAGTCATGGGCCGTGGCCATTTCGGCATCTCTTCGCAGTTCTTCATAGAGATGGTCTGTGCGAAAAAGGTAAATGCCCATGGAAATAAACGCATGTGTTGGATCATCGGGTAAGTGAAACGGGTTGGCCGGCTTTTCTTCAAACCTGGTGACACGGTTGGATGCATCGACCCCGAGGACCCCGAATTGTCGCGCTTCTTCGACTGGCCATTCAAGGGCGCCCACGACGGCATCCGCTTCCGTCTCCTGCATGAATCTGAGCATGTCAGCGTAGTTCATTTTGTAAAGGTGATCGCCGGCCAGCACTAATAAAAACTTCGGGCGTTCCTGTTCCAGCAGGAACAGGTTTTGATGCACCGCGTCGGCTGTGCCCCGGTACCATTCAGCGCTGATACGTTGCTGCGGTGGGATGGAAAAAATGAATTCGCCCAGCTCCGGGTTGAAAATCGACCAACCTCTTCGGATGTGGCGGTCTAATGAGTGGGATTTATATTGAATGAGCACGGAAATTTTGCGAAGTCCTGAATTGAGGCAATTGCTCAAGGTCACGTCGATGATGCGGTATTTACCTCCAAAGGGCACAGCAGGTTTGGCGCGGTGTTGGGTGAGCGGGAGGAGCCGTTCACCGCGGCCACCGGCAAGGATCATGGTATAAATATCAAGCATGGGTGCCATGATATCAAATGGCCCGGATGGAAGGAATGGGTTGCGTTCTGGCTGTTGCTTGGCGTGCAAGCTCCGAGTTGTGAATGAAAGTTGGGTGAGCTTGAAAAGCCTCGAGTCACTTATGCCGGCTTTGCCGGAGTATTCAGAAGTGCCTTGATGGCCGGCTCGAGATCTGAGGGTTTGGTTGCGGGCGCAAAGCGTTCTTTGACGGCACCGGTTTGGTCCACGAGAAATTTGGTGAAGTTCCACTTGATGGCTTCTGATCCGAGTACTCCCGGTGCCTCGGTTTTGAGATGTTTGAAGAGGGGATGGGCATCCGGCCCATTGACGTCAACTTTGGCAAACATGGGAAAGGTTACTCCATACTGTGTTTGGCAGAACGTGAGGATTTCTTCGTTCTTCCCCGGATCCTGACTTCCGAACTGGTTGCAAGGAAATCCAAGAATTTCCAGGCCCTGGGCGTAATATTTCTGATAGAGATCTTCGAGCCCTTGGAATTGAGGGGTGAACCCGCATTTGGAGGCCGTATTGACGATAAGTAGGAGCTTGCCCTTTTTTGCGGCGAGAGTCTCATCCTTTCCTTGAATGCTTTGGCAGGGAATATCGTAAATGGTGCTCATGGGTTTTGTTCCTTTAACATTATGGAGTTCGAGTGCATGAAGTGCTGCTGTCTTTCACTCTACTCAGTTGATTGGCCCGAGATCGTATCATTTGGATAGAGGTTTGACCATGCGATGTTATCGTGAAGGGAAATTTGACACAATATGGATTGTGCTGTAACCTGTGGTCTGTTCATGTCGATTCGGTCCGACGACGGGAACATCCTATAAATTTTCGGGCCCCGCGATCGTATCGCGACCAGATCCTGCTCGGAGCGGACTTCCCACCTACTTCTGCTTCACCCGGTTTTCTGACCCCGTGTATATACGATCCTTGTAACAAAAGGAATAGTTTTATGTCTGCAACTGCGTTGTCACAGTTTGGTGCGCTTGGTGTGTCTGCTACATTGGTTGGGGTTTTAAATAAACTCGGAATAACTGAACCGACTCCGATTCAAATCCAGGCCATTCCTCCGGCTTTGGAAGGTCGGGATGTGCTGGGTTGTGCCCAGACCGGCACTGGAAAGACTGCCGCCTTTGTCATTCCCATCATTGAACGATTGGCAGATGGTCCGAAGGGCCACCCACGGGCGATGATTTTAGCGCCAACCAGGGAATTGGCTTTTCAAATTCAAGAAACAGTTGATAAGTATGGGCGCGTGCGCGGGATTTTTGCGACCACCCTGGTGGGTGGCGCTGATATGCATGCACAGGTCCGTGGGTTACGGCAGCGTCCGGATATCATTGTGGCCACGCCCGGTCGTCTGCTTGACCATATGTGGCAGGGAACGGTTTCCTTTGCCAAGCTTCAGATGGTTGTTCTGGACGAAGCCGATCGGATGCTTGATATGGGGTTTGCCCCTCAGCTCAATCAAATCATTGAGGCGTTACCGGAATCCCGGCAAACCTTACTCTTCTCGGCTACGATGCCAAATAACCTGGCGGATTTGGCGCGGATGTCTCTCAACGATCCGTTTAAAGCCTTGGTGGCGAAATCGGCCACACCGGCTGAAGGCGTGACTCATACCGTGCATCACACGGCCAATTCCGACAAAACATCCCTCCTGCTTTCTATTTTAAAGGAGACAGAAGGTTCGGTCCTCGTGTTTACCAGGACCAAACATCGCGCTGACCGGATCGGGGAAACCCTGGAAAAGGTCGGTTGTCGCGTTGCAGTGTTGCATGCCGGCCGACGGCTTCCTCAACGTCGAGCGGCGCTGGAAGGGTTTCGCCGTGGACGTTTTGAAATCTTAGTCGCGACTGATATTGCGGCCCGAGGATTGGACGTGGACGATATTCAACACGTGATCAATTATGATTTGCCCCATGTGCCTGAAGATTATATTCATCGTATTGGTCGGACGGCGCGTAAGAATACCAAAGGGTGGGCCACCAGTTTTGTGACCGGTGAGGATAATCGTTCATTACGAATGATCGAAAAATTGCTGGGGAAGGCGGTTCCCTGTGCCCCAGGAAGCCGGCCGCCGATGCCGCCCGTTGCACAGGAGAGACGTGGGCCTCGGCCAAATTCCGGTGGTAGAGGTTTCGGCGCTCCCCGATCGGGAAGTCCGGCACGGCATGACCGACCGGCTGGTCGCCGACCGCGTCCATCTACCTTAGCTTCCTAAACCATCACACGCAGCCTCTTTATCTTCATAAAGGGCATCGCGGGTTTTTTCTTGAAGCCCGGGTCAGAATGATCCGGGCTTCATCGTTTTTGAATTGTCTCTATTTCTCCCCTTTTCTTTTTTTCTCATTTTAGTCCAGGTTGTGACCCCAGGTTGTTTATGGGGTTTTTGGCTGATTCGACAATGACCTGCGTTACACTTTTCTGTATGAGAATGTGCAGGGGAGGTGCATCGCACTGCGCCGGTGGCGGTTTAAGGCCAAAAGGGAAACGGCGAATCGCGGAAGCACCGCTGCTAACGATCATACCCCTGGTATTGCCGGTTTATGTCGATGAGTAAAGCCTTTTTGTCGGTCCTCTCGTGACCATCGCAACCGACCTGCTCTTCGGTGTGGCATTTGCTCCACGCACAATCGAAATGACGAAGCTCTTCATGCCGGATAACCTGCCGTTTGAGAAGGGCCTGTGTCCTGGATGATTGAAAGATGAGGACGAAGCTATGCATTTTGCACTAGAATTCGCTGGTGGGGAGGTCTTTTTATTTCAATAAAAGGAGGTAGTGACGATGCTATCCTGGATCCCTCGGCTCACTATTGCTCTTTTGTGTATGGGGCTTATGGCGGGTTGTGCTTCCTATTCAACGGGTACGGTCAATCCACATGTGGCGGAAGCGTTAACGCATGCACAGGAAGCTGTCGATCATGGTGGTATGGGGCATGCCGATGTGGTTGTGACGCATGTGGAAGCTTCTCTTCAACATGCGCAGGCCGCTAAAAAAGACATGAATAATCCTCACCTTGATGCGGCCATTGCCGAGTTAGGGGAGGCCATTGCCCATGGTGAAGCCGGGCATGCTGATGTGGCTACCAGTCATGCCAAATCTGCGGTGATACATTTAAACCAAATTAATGGAATGACACCCTCAACAGAAAGTAATGAAATGGTGCCCTCTTCGGGGTATTATTGAAAGGGCTTTCTGCAAGATGTTTCGGGTGGAAGTGATGATGTGTCGGGGAACCAAGAACCCCGCCTAAAGTGGCGGGGTTCTTGGTTGAAATATTCCCTTAATTTTATGGGGCAGTGGCAGTTTTGACGTCCAATATTTTCACGTCAAAGTAGAGTGTTTTTCCCGCTAAGGGATGATTGAAGTCTAAGACGACCACTTGTTCTTTCACTTCCGTCACGGTCGGGGTGACCATTCGCCCTTGGCCATCTTTTCCTTGTAATTTTACTCCGACTTTTCGTGCATCAGTCGGAATTTGATCAATGGGGACTTCCTGGACGGCCTGAGGGTTGATAGGCCCATATCCCTCTTCCGGGGCAACCGTCACCTGCTTACTCTCGCCCGCCTTCATGCCATCCAGGGCTGTTTCCAATCCAGGAATGATTTGGTGGGATCCCTGAGTAAACGTCAAAGGTTCTCCCCCCACGTTGGTGTCAAGCACCTCTTTGTTCTCCAACGTCAAGGTATACTCCATTGAGACGGACTTTCCTTCGGAAACGGTCATGGGTGAGCCTCCCTCTTGTGAATCCGCCTGTGCAGATGTGGCCATTGCCGAGGCCACCAGCAAGAAGCTACAGACAATCCGAGCCAATACATGCAGTGCCATGAAACTGATCCTCCGCAAAAAATATTGCTGATATAACAGTTGGCTGGAAATGGGGGCGGTTTAAAACGAGATGGGGAACAACCGTTTGCTTCCAGACTGTTGGTGAACGAATGCAATAATCTATCAGAAATATTTTTTCTTGGCTATGTGATCCGGAAATATTCTGCTGCTTGATGAAAAGATGCCTGGGATTCTTGAAAACCTTCAAATTTGTAATCCGGTGAAGACTAGAGAGGCCGATGGTTCAGGGTAGGCTGGCTCTCCTTCTTCGACTATTCCTGGCCTGGCAACCTCGCTATACTAAGCGGAACAGTGTTTTGCTGTGAGATTTTGATTACGGGACGGATGTTTCGCTTCCTTTAGACTGCTCTCCTGGACCCGAGGAGGAAAGGCCAAAAATGGAACCCAACGAACGGATGGTAAAAGCGAAGCAACAGGTTGCCCAACATCGGCGGGAATTTTCCTGTCGGGAGGTGGATGAACCTCAAGATGAGCGTGTTCCGCCCGGGCAACATGTTGTGAATAATTTTCCAGTCCTTGATTTAGGCTGTAAGCCGGAGATCGTGCTGGCGGAATGGGCCTTAAGTATTGATGGATGCGTGGCCAATCCATTGACCTGGGATTGGGAGGCCTTTCAACGACAGCCCCAAGTGCAGTTGACTGCTGATTTTCACTGTGTGACGTCCTGGAGCATGTTGGATAATGAGTGGGGAGGTGTGAAGTTTCAACATCTGTTGGAATTGGTTCGTCCCTTGCCCGAGGCGAAGTATGTGTTATTCGAAGCCTTTGATGAATATACGACCAATGTGACTCTTAAGGTTTGCAATGATGATGATGTGCTTCTGGCAACTCATTGGAGCGGGAGGCCATTAACCAGGGATCATGGTGGCCCGGTACGCGTGATCATTCCCAAGCTTTATGGATGGAAAGGCGCAAAGTGGGTCAAAAAAATTACGTTTTCCGAACGAGATGAGCGGGGATTCTGGGAAGTGCGTGGGTATTCCAATACCGCTCTTCCCTGGAATGATGATCGGTATGGTTGAAATGCCGTGACGGGAAACCGTGGTAGAGCGCGTCTCATTTTCTCTTCTGTGGACTCTTCATGTAGTTATGCCCGTGCGTGATCCTTTCTGTATTACCAAAATTGAAGCGTGGCCAATCGCCTTGCCGCTCCTGGCACCCTTTGTCGTGGCATCAGGAGCCATGACGGAGGCTCACAATGTCTTTGTCCGTGTCACGCTTCGAAACGGGGCCTACGGTTTTGGGGAAATGGCACCCTTTCCTGATATTTCAGGAGAGGATCAGGCGGGTTGCCTTCAAGTCTTTCCTCTTGCAGCCAGGGAATGTCTGGGACAATCTGTCACTCATTTCAGAAAATTAGCACAGCAGCTTCGTGAGGTGGCCCGCCGGACTCCTGCCGTGCGATGTGGCCTTGAAACGGCCCTCCTTGATGCATTGTGCCGTGGCATGAGTATCCCCTTGTGGGGACTTTGGGGAGGGGCGGATGTGCGACGACAGGAGACCGATGTTACGTTGCCAATTGGACCACTCGACCAGATGGTAGGCACCGCCCAAGCGTGGTTTGCCAGGGGATTCCGGGTATTTAAAATGAAAGTCGGCTTGGAGGTGGATGAGGATATCCGGCGGATGGAGGCAGTGTCTGCCGCATGTCCCGATTCGAAGCTGGTCCTTGATGCGAATCAAGGTTTTTCATTGGAGCAGGCAAGTGAGTGTATAAGAGCAATAGAGCGATTGCATCTACCTGTGAGGTTATTCGAGCAACCGGTTGCCCGAGAGGATGTTGAGGGATTCGTGGCCTTGCGACGGAAAGGAACGATTCCTCTTGCCGCTGATGAATCGGTTCGATCCGTAGAGGATGCGAGAGGATTGATTGAACGAAACGCCGTGGATGTACTGAATCTGAAGATTACGAAATGCGGGGTGGTGGAGTCTATGGATATTGCCGGGTTGGCGCGGGCTTCAGGACTCGGGCTCATGATTGGTGGCATGGTAGAAAGCCGTGTGGCGATGGGCTGCTCCTGGAGTCTGGTGTTGGGCTTGGGAGGGTTTGAATTTTTAGATCTTGATATGCCGCTACTGTTGTCTGGGGATCCAATTCAAGGAGGGTATCAATATGAGGGACCCGTATTGCACCCCTGGGAAGAATCCGGGCTTGGGATGGAGATGAGAGATGAGCCCTCATCGGTGATCGTCGTTGAATAAAAGGAGCGTTGAGCTAGAAGGCCAAGAGTATTACTCAGTGTTACCATTTCTGGGTTGTGCACGAATATCTCTATCGCACGGGCGGCGGTCCCATTGTCAACAGCTTTTCTTTTAATTAGGTAAGGCAAATCTTTTTTGCCGCAAGTCTCAGGACAAGATTGGTATCCCGTCATAACACGAGCAGGTGTTGTTACGATGCGGTTTCCGCATTCAATCGTTTCTTGCTTGCCAGAATTCTCATTTACTGGGTAGGATTAATTAATGGTCAGATTAGATACGTTGCTTAAACAGGATGGTGATTAATGGGAATCGGTAACCGAATGATGGGATGGAGCAAGACCCTCGGACTTGTGGGGCTGGCGTGGTTCGTCAGCGGAGGGTTCGTGTTTGGTCAGGATCTGGCCTCCTTTGAACAACGTGTGACCCAGCATACGTTAAAGAACGGGTGGACCTTCATAATTGTGGAACGGCCAGTGGCCCCTGTCTTTGCCTTCATGACGCGCGTCAATGTGGGATCGGCTCAGGAAATCATGGGGCAAACGGGACTGGCTCATATGTTTGAACATATGGCGTTTAAAGGAACACCCCACATTGGAACAACCGATTACGACGCAGAAAAGATTGCGCTAGAGGCATTGGAAGAGGCCTACCAGGCTTATCAAACGGAGAAATTTTCTTCCGATCCTGACCCGGAGAGGGTGGATCGCCTGTATGCGGTTTTTAAAAAACGACAACAAGAGGCCTCTGCCTATGTGGTGAAAAATGAGTTCGGCGATATCATTGAACGAGAGGGTGGGGTCGCCTTAAACGCGTTCACCGGTGCTGATGTGACCGGGTATTTTTATGCTCTTCCGGCCAATAAGGTTGAACTGTTTGCCTATCTGGAGTCTGAGCGCTTTCTGCACCCGGTCTTTCGAGAGTTTTATGAGGAACGGGACGTGGTCATGGAAGAGCGTCGAATGCGGACGGAAAGCCAACCCTTCGGCCGGTTGCTCGAACAGTTTGTCGCGACGGCCTATATGGCTCACCCGTATCATCATCCGGTGATTGGCTTTGCCAGCGACATCCAATCCTACACGATGACCGACGCGAAGAAGTTTTATGAGGCGCAGTATGTGCCTACAAATTTAGTAACGGCGATCGTCGGGGATGTGAAAGCGGAGACGGTCATTCCGATTCTTGAAAAATATTTCAATCGAATTCCCTCTGCTCCCTCGCCCCCTCCGCTTCGAATCGTTGAGCCTCCGTCCATCGCCGAAAAAATTGTGAAACTGCAGGATCCTTCCCAACCGTTATATGTCGAGGGGTATCATAAACCCCCTGTAACTCATACTGATCAACCGGTGTACGATGCGATCGACGATATTTTGACGAATGGGAGGACGTCCCGGTTGTATCGATCGCTGATACGGGACAAACGCATTGCGGTTTCGGTCGGAGCCTATGGGGAATATCCAGGTGACAAATACCCGCATGTGTGGATGGCCTATGCTGTTCCTGGCCGGGGCGTGACAAATCAGGCCGTGCAACAGGCCTTACGAGAAGAGTTTGACCGGCTTAAAACCCAGGACGTCTCCGATGAGGAGTTGGCTCGATTTCGCACCAGAGCGAAAGCCGGGCTAGTCAGGGCCTTGAATAATAACCTCGGCATGGCGATGTACCTGACTGATTATCAGATGTTGTTTGGCGATTGGCGCGAGTTATTCCGGTCCATCGATCGGTTGGATCAGGTGACCAAGAGCGAAATTCGTCGGGTCGCCAACACAATGTTTCAATCCACGAACCGAATCGTGGGCATGATTGAAACGGTTCCTCCTGCCGATAGTCCTCAAGCAGTCACTTCCGGGGAGGGTCAATCATGAATCGCATCATGTCTCAGCAGTCTGCGGTGTGTGGAGTAGGCCGATGGTCAATCCTGAGCGCGGGATTGGTCGTCTTCGTCATGTTTTGTGTACCCGTTTGGGTGCAAGCGCAGGTGACTAAAGTCGAGGAGTTGCATTTTCCACCCTTACCCGAACTGGTCATTCCTGAACCTGAACGCGTGGTTCTGGATAATGGACTGGTGGTATTGCTGATGGAAGACCATGAGTTACCATTGGTGGGTGTGTCAGCCATGATCAGGACAGGATCTCGGTTGGAACCCGAAGCAAAAGTTGGGTTGGCCTCCTTAACGGGAACCGTGCTTCGCACCGGGGGGACAAAAACTCTGAGCGGAGATGCGCTGGATGAGTATTTGGAGGGGAAGGCCGCCGCGATTGAAACACACATTGGGGACTCGTCGGGAACCGCATCGATGGGTTCTCTCACTGAAGATTTTCCGGATGTGTTGAAGATATTCGGGGATGTGTTGCGGTTTCCCGTATTTGATCCTGAGAAGTTAAAAATTGCTCAAAATCAGGTGATGGCGGGGATTTCGCGTCAGAACGATGATCCCGATGAGATTACGTCACGAGAATTTAAAAAGTTAATTTATGGGAAAGAATCACCATATACATGGGAGCCGACTTACGCCTCCGTGGGATCTATCACGCGAGAGGATGTGATCCGGTGGCATTCGACATACTTTCATCCTAATCGCATCATTTTAGGTGTGAGTGGCGATTTCGAACGAGAAAAGACGTTGGCGCTCATTCAATCGATTTTTGGTGATTGGCCCAAAGGCCCAGAGGTATCGGATGCTCAGGTTGGCATTCAGGCAAACGTTCCGGCTGGTGTATTTTATGTTGAAAAAAACGATATGACCCAAGCCAAAATTGCTATGGGACATCTGGGTATTCGTCGGGACGATCCTGATTATTATCCATTGGTGATCGTCAATCAAATTCTTTCGGGGTCATTTGGGGCCCGATTATTTTATAACATCCGGTCCAAGCAAGGGCTGGCCTATGATGTTCATGGGGGCGTCGGGTTACAATGGGACTATCCGGGCATGGCCATTCTTTCGATGTCGACGAAAACAGAAACGACGGCGAAGGGAATTGATGCGTTAATTGCGGAAGCTCGGAATATGGTCGCTGAGCCTCCTACGGATGAAGAAGTGACGAGCGCGAAAGCCAGCATTTTAAATTCCTTTGTCTTTTCAGTGGATTCTCCCACGAAAGTGCTTGGTAAATACCTGACGTATGAATATTATGGGTACCCTTCAACCTGGCTGAGAGAATTTCGCCAGGGCATAGAAAAGGTCACCACGGCTGAAGTCCGAATGGCTGCACACAAACATTTGAGACCTAAGGAGTTTGCCATTTTGGTGGTGGGCCCTCGTGTAGGCACAAAACCGGCATTGGCTCGTTACGAGAAAATTCAAGAATTGGACATTCGCATTCCAGAGCCTTCTGCCGGAATGTAGATGGTCCGCGCTGCATGTAACGGGAGCTGGATGCCTCTTTGGGATCTATGCTGAATTCAGAGAGGTTCTGAGATGCCGATATTGTGGAGGGCCATCATGGTTCGTACGGGCTTATCCTGTGCACTGCTCCTGAGTATTCTGCTCTCTGGTTGCCAGACCAATCCCTATACGAATCGCTCTCAACTCCTCCTGATGCCGTCGGGGCAGATGAGTCAGATGGGGGCTGCCCAGTATAGTGAGGTGTTGCAGGACCCGAAAGTCGTTATTTCCAAAGATCCCACAGAAATTGAGCCGGTCAAACGGGTCGCGGCTCGTATTATTGAGGCGGCCAAGCGTTCTAAATACGCGGAGGTGGCGAAAGGATTTGATTGGGAAGTGACTGTCATTAAAGATGACAATATGAAAAATGCCTGGGCTTTGCCTGGGGGGAAAATTGCGGTCTATACCGGCATTTTCCCCATGGCCAAAAATGAGGCCGGATTAGCGGCCATTATGGGGCATGAAGTGGTTCATGCATTGGCGGAACATGGAGGTGAACGGATGAGCCAGGGACTGGTGGCTCAATATGGAATGACCACAGCGTCGATTTTACTTTCGACCCAAGGTCAAAATCCGGCGTTAAACGCGTTAGCCATGCAGGCGATGGGGCTTGGGGTGCAGACAGGAGTGCTGTTACCGTTTAGCCGAAAACACGAATCAGAAGCCGATTATATCGGCATCCTGCTTGCCGGCGACGCGGGGTACGACCCACGGGAAGCGATTCACATCTGGGAACGGATGGCAGCGACTTCTGATGGCGCTCCACCGGAATTTTTATCCACCCATCCAGCCCATGAAACCCGGATTGCCGATCTCACGAAATGGATGCCTGAAGCCATGGGTCTGTATGAAAAGGCTGCGAAAGCGCCTGTGGGCAATCTCCCCCCCATTATGCCATCTCCTGCTCAACCTCCTCCACAACAACCAAACGGGGCTCGTCTCCGTCACTAGCTGTGGAAGGTGTCTCTATGGTGCGGCCTCTTCCTGAGAAGCCGGGTAAAAGTAATCCAAGGTACGGAATGATCGTTAGGCCGGGTTTATTTTGGCCAACAGTGGTTGCCTGCATGATGTTGGCCGGCTGTGGGAAAAGTGAGGCGGTGGTGGAAATCGCCCTTCATCCCACAAACTCCAAGATTCTTTACCTCGCTACCAATGACTATATTTATAAATCCCGGGATGAAGGAATGACCTGGCAGAACATGTCTGCGGGTATGACCCATTCTCGCGTCATTGCCCTGGCCATTGATCCCCTGTTCCCGGCCAATATTGTAGCCGGGACTAAAGGTGACGCGGTGTATAAAAGTTATGATGGTGGCCAACGATGGGTGTCACGGCGGACGGGATTGGATGATGTGACGATTTCTTCTGTGGTTCATCAATTGGTCTTTGCTCCGGGTTCCAGTGCCCATGTTTATGCCGCCACCTCGTTAGGGGTGTTTGAATCAGACGATGGGGGAGAAACCTGGAGTAAGCGGATGGAGGGCATGAAAGAAGTGCTCATGGTGGTGGCACTTGACTGCGACCCCCGGCAACCTCAAACGCTCTATGCCGGAACAAGTGGGGGAGTCTATAAATCCATTGATGGTGCCCGAAGCTGGAGGATGGTCAATAATGGGCTGGTGGCCTCGGACGTCCTGAAATCTTCCAGGGCACTGGGGGTGACTCGCATTAAGGTTGACCCTCGTGAATCCGATACCGTGTATACTGCCACTCTGAATGGATTATACGTCACCAAGGATGGGGGGCAAGTTTGGACTCGCATTGGAGATATCCTCCCCGATCAAATGTTGAGTGACCTCATTCTCGATCATACCCACCCCCATGTCGTGTATGTGACCAATCGTGACGGTGTCTTTAGAAGTGAAGATGGAGGAATAACTTGGGAAGCTCGAAGTGAGGGCTTGACCAATGTTAATATTCGAGCTTTAGCGATGAGCCCGGTCGATTCCGATGTACTCTATGTGGGCACGAATGGAAAAGGACTTTTTCGGACGGTGGACCGTGGATTGTCATGGAAGGCTGTGCCGCTGGTTGTGGAGGAATCCCTGGGAGGTTTATCCTGAAAGGGAGATGATTTGATATCCTTCCTCTTGAAGATTAAGATCATCATTTCATGGGTGAGTGATCGCACTGATTAGATTGATATCTGGCGAAGAGTAAGGAAAGGTAACTGCTGTGGCTTTTTGGGATTCGAAGCAAGGACGAAATCGTGCGGATGCGGTCTGCTCCTTTTGTGGTCGGGCAAAACCTGGAGCAACGAATTTGATACAGGCCCCGACAAAATTGGCTTGTACGCAATGTCAGGCACCAGGGTCGGTGTTGATTTGTGCAGATTGCATCCAACAATGTTCCAAGTTTTTATCAGGCCATAACGAAGGTCCCTCCGTCATAGAGCCGCCAGCGGGTCCCTTGCCGACACCTCCTGAAATCAAAGCGGTGCTTGACCAGTATGTGATTGGACAGGACCGTGCCAAAAAGGTTCTGGCGGTTGCCGTCCACAATCATTATAAACGGGTGTTTAGCGGCAAAGACCTGCCTGATGTGGAATTGGAAAAAGGGAATGTAATGTTGATCGGGCCGACGGGAACCGGTAAGACCTTACTGGCGAAAACCTTAGCGAAAATTTTGCATGTGCCCTTTGCCATCGCGGATGCCACTACGGTGACGGAGGCGGGATATGTTGGAGAAGACGTCGAAAATGTGGTCTTGAAGTTATTGCAGTCGTGCGATTTTAATATGGCCAGAGCCCAAGTGGGTATTATCTATATCGATGAAATTGATAAGATTAGCCGGAAATCTGAAAGCGCATCTATTACGCGGGATGTGTCCGGGGAAGGTGTCCAACAAGCATTGCTGAAATTAGTGGAAGGGACGTTATGTAATGTGCCTCCCAAGGGGGGCAGAAAACATCCCGAGCAGGAATTCCTCAGGGTGGATACCTCCAATATTCTCTTTATTTGTGGCGGTGCGTTTGTCGGAGTGGAGGATATTATTGCTCAACGGACCAATCAGAAGCGAATGGGTTTTGGGGCAGTTTCCGCTAATGGTGAGGGACTGACCTCTGATCAATTAATGGGAAAACTCAAGCCTGAGGATCTTTTAAAATATGGACTCATCCCTGAATTTGTGGGCAGATTCCCGATTCTGGCGTCTCTGAATGATTTGCGCGTGGAGGATATGGTTCGGGTTCTCCAGGAACCGAAAAATGCTCTTCTGAAGCAATATCAAGCATTATTTCAATTAGATGGGGTGCAGTTGGATTTTACCCCTGAGGCGGTTCAGGCCATTGCCACAAGGGCCTCGTCTATGAAAACTGGAGCCAGAGGATTGCGTTCCATTCTGGAGGAAGTGATGCTGGATTTGATGTATGATGTTCCAGCCCTGAAAGATATTAAGCGAGTGGTAATCACTGAAGAGGCGATTGATGGCAGGGGTGTTCCCCAATTAATTTCCTGAAAATAATGCTCTTCAATAGTTGTTTCTCGCCTGGGGTCTGTTGCATTCTTTCCCATTCTGACTTATGCTTATCAAAAGAAATTCATCACGACATTCGGGCCACGTGGTGAATGTTTGAGTGACGGGCCCATCACTGATGTTGTTTTGCCAAGGAATCCGCAAGGAGTCTGATTGGAAGTTAGTCCTAAGTCGCCATCTGGTTTGCGTTCTCGGGCCGTTCCTTCCCTTCTCTTCTCTTCGAACCATGCAAAACAATATCGCATTTAGAAGGAGGGACCCCGATGGGTTCAAAGATCTATGTGGGTGGCTTGCCGTATTCCACGGCAGAGCAGGAATTGGCTGACCTTTTTGGGCAGCACGGCGCCGTGACGTCGGCTAAAATTATTACGGACAAATACACCGGGCAGTCTCGGGGATTTGGTTTTGTGGAAATGGCCTCGGATGCTGAAGCCAAGGCCGCGATCGAGGCGCTGAATGGGACCGAAATGGGAGGGCGTACCCTGACGGTCAATGAAGCGAAGCCTCAAGCGCCACGAACGGGATTTGGTGGTGGCGGTGGTGGCGGAAATCGTGGCGGCGGAGGAAACCGTGGTGGCGGTGGAGACCGTTGGTAACGCACTAAGTCACTAAAGGTTACACTTTAATAGAAGCAGGGGATCCGGTATTGGATCCTCTGCTTTTTTTATACCTTGGGTAATGGTCAGGAAACATTGTAGAATGATTTGACAACTGCCGGACAAGATGACTCGGCAATGGTTTAATGTGCATCACGGCTTTCATCTTCCAACTGAAATAGAATGGAAAGATATATACGATGAGCGATTCTTCAGAATTTTCTTCCCCTAAGGATTCTTCTCCGTCAGGTGGTTCCTTATTTTCAAAATCCTCCCGTCAGTCGGGAATTTCGCCGTTAGCACTCATTGACCAATGTTTGGCATCATTGCCGGAAGGGGATCAACGCATTCCCTTGCTCTATCAACTTCGACACCGGCTTGTTGAACAAACAACGGCTTCTCAACAACAGGAAGCCGACATGAAAAAACTCCAGGGGGTGCTTGAAAAGCTGACGGCCCCGGCAAATCGAATCGGGACGTTGTTGGGTCAGCCTGATGAGGGCGTAGCCAGAATCATGGTTGGTGGGGCGGAATACTATGCCAATGTCGATCCCAGGCTCGAGCGGGATGGCTTAAAGGTTGGACATCAGATTTTAGTGAATGAGGCATATGTCGTCATCCGGTCTCTTGGGTATGATCGGAGTGGTCCAATTGTGAAAGTTCGAGAGATTTTAGGCGATGGCCGTCTTCGAATTGATCAAGAGGTCGGCAGACAAGGCATTCTCATTCAACGGGCGGAGGAGCTTGCAAGTGCGGACCTGAAGGTTGGCGATGAGGTTCGATTGGACCCGACTCACAAAATTGCCATTGAACGTTTAGAAAATTCACAAGGCCAATCGCATCTTTTAGCGGAGTTACCAACTGTGCGGTGGGAGCATATTGGTGGCCAGCAGGAAGCCATTGGGGCCATTCGCCGGTCAATAGAATATCCGCTCCTGCATGAAGGGTTGTTCTCCCGTTATCAATTCCAGCAACCCAAGGGTTTCCTACTTTATGGCCCACCCGGCTGCGGAAAAACGCTGATCGGCCAGGCTACGGCTGCGAGCCTTGGACAAATTTTAGCGCAAGAACGTGAAACGCCCACGCCTCATGTAGGAACCCAGGGACAGGATTCTCTCTCGCAACTTCCGCCGATTGAAGGTGGCGTGTTTCTGCATGTCAAAGGTCCTGAAGTTTTGAATATGTGGGTCGGGGAATCCGAACGAATCATCCGGGATTTATTTCTCCAAGCCCGGCAACAACGACTGGCCGGAAAGTTACCGTTTATTTTTATCGATGAAGCCGAATCTATTTTAGGGACGAGACGGGCAGTGCGATCCTACAATGTCTCCAACACGCTGGTTCCGATGTTTTGCGCTGAACTCGACGGGATTGAAAGCCTTTCTCAGGTGGTCGTGATTTTGGCCTCGAATCGTCCGGATATGATTGATCCGGCGGTGCTTCGACCTGGAAGAATCGATCGAAAAATCAAAGTTGGCCGACCTGGGAGAATCGATGTTGGGGAAATTTTGCGTGTCTATTTGACCGCTGATCTTCCTTACGACACGAAGAAATCTGCCGGCAGCGGAGAAGATGATGGGACTCCGGTTTCGCGTATCATCGACGGACTGTTAGAGAATCTCTTTCAGCGGAGCCAGGAGAATCGCGTGCTGGCTATCCGGTTGCGTAACGGCCGGCGGGAAATTCTCTACCGGCGGGATTTATTGAGTGGAGCGGTGTTGGCGGGAATCGTCCGGCGTGCCAAAGAACGGGCCATTGAACGGGCGATTCAAGCGGGTGACCAAGAACCATCGGGGCTGACCCTCGATGATTTACTCATTGCCACCAATGAAGAATTCAAGGAGAGTGAAATTTTTCCCCCTGATGATTCAGCTGAGGAATGGTTAAAACTCTTGGATTACCATCCCGACCAGGTTGTTGGAGTGTCGTCCCTTCAGCCTGGAAAAGACGGAGAAGAACATCGGACCTCTCAAATTGTTTAAACCTCCCTTTCTAACAAGCTCTCAAATGGGACATTCTCAGTTGAAAGATCGGAAGATATGAACCCGATTCGCCTGTTTGGCATTGAGACCGAGTATGGGATTGCGAGGGAAGATGTCGAGACCGCGGATCCTGTGGTGGAATCCATGGAGTTGGTGCGGGCCTATCTTGACGGACATTTTACCCGCCGTTGGGATTATCAGGGCGAACATCCCCATGAAGATCAACGGGGGTTTCGTGTCACCGAGTTAGCTCAGGATAAAGAAGAGGACCTGTTTGCGGAGCAGGATGCCCATCGGCCTTTTTCCTTCCATGAAATGAAAAGTGACCTTGTCCTCCCCAATGGCGCACGATTTTATAATGACCATACTCATCCGGAATATTCCACGCCGGAATGCCGGTCTCTTAAGGATATGGTCGCGCATGACCGGGCTGGCGAACGAATCCTTTGGATGGCGGCACAACGCCGAAACAAGGTCCTTGGCGGACCGATGGTCCAGCTGTATAAAAACAACACGGATTTTCATGGGCATAGTTATGGTTGCCATGATAATTATTTGGTCTCGCGCACACTCAATTTCGAGAAATTGGCTCGCGGGCTCATGCCTTTCCTGGTTAGCCGACAATTGATTGCCGGCGCAGGCAAGGTCGGTCGTGAAGCGCAAGAGCGCGGGTTTGTGCCCGGCGGGTTTCAATTGTCCCAACGCGCAGATTTTATGGAGACCGAGTTGGGGGTGGATACCATGCACAACCGCCCCATTCTTAATACACGAGACGAACCCCATGCGAATCGCGAGCGCTATCGACGTCTCCATCTCATCGTGGGCGATGCGAATATGTGTGAGTATGCCACCGCCTTGAAGATAGGTACGACACGGGTGGTGTTAGATATGATTGCGGGTGGGCTCGTGCCGCCCTGTGAATTAGACTCCCCGGTGCAGGCGATTCAGGCGCTGTCGCTTGATTTTGAATTGAACACGCTTGTGAAGCGGAAAACTGGCGGCATGATTTCTGGGCTGGATATTCAACGGGAATATCTAAATTTGGCCAGAAAGTTCTTCATCGAAATGGATGAAGAGACGACCTGGATTCTTTGCGAATGGGAGCATGTGTTAGACCTTCTCGAGCGGGATCGATTGCAGCTTGTGGGGAAAATCGACTGGGTGACAAAATGGTGGTTACTCGAAACCTTTAGCCAGGCCGAGGCCGTCGGCTGGGACGACCCTTGGCTTGCCAGTCTGGATCTGGAATATCATAATCTGAATCCTGATCGCGGCCTGTTCTTCGGGTTGGAATCCGAAGGTCGAACAACCCCGCTATGTCAGGAACAAGAGATTCAGAAAGCCATGAAGCATGGACCACTCGATACGCGTGGGGGGCTCCGTGGATTGTGTGTCCAACGATTTGAAAAAGACATTGCGTCGATACAATGGGAAGGGGTTCATTTTCGTGGCCAAAATGGGGGACTGCATCTTGATCTGCAGGATCACCTTGAGCCGGTGTCAGTGGCTCGCTGTCGGTCTGTAATTGAATATGCCGCGACTCCATTGGATATGATGAAAGCTCTGACAGGGGAGCAGTAATTTTAGGTGAGATTATTCTAATTTTTGGATATTTCACTTCACCTTAGCAGAATATTTAGCAAAAATTTGGAGTGATTTATACTCCCGGTTAGGAATAATACCTCCATGAATTGGTTGGTAATCTTTCTAGCGAACCTACTGATGGCGGGGGAAAGTCGTCCCCGAACTTCACCGGATGAAAAAGGGAATTTTGAGAATTGTTAGTTGATCTAAGAACCAATAAGGGAGTCATGCCTAACTCCTTTAACTTCCTTGAAAGAAATAGAGTTGTTAGACTCACTGATGGCGGGTTCTGGCTTTCTGATGAAAAAAAAGTATACGAGTATCAACGGTTCACCGCACTCATTCAGGACCTTCAGAGAAAAAAGATAAAAATACTTGATGTTGGATGTGGGAAGGGGCGCATACCAAGAAAATTGGCTGAAGATTCACATATCAATGTCGAGTTCGAATATTCTGGTTTTGATGTGGATCGTAATGACATTAATGAAAACATTGCGTTCTTTCAGTCGGATAACCGGTTCACATTTAACCATATTGATTATATGAATAAAATGTACAGCCCAAATGCTTCGACAAAAGAACCCGTTTTTGACTTTTTAGATGATTCATATGATTTGGTTTGGGCATGGAGCGTTTTTTCCCATTTGGACATTAAAGATTTTGAAATGTATATGAACCTTATTTCTGACAAATTGGTAAGAAATGGTTTTGCCTTTTTTACCTGTTTTAGTCGATATGAGGCAAAGCGCAATCCGGAATTTACGCCAAATTATATTTTTTTGGAGAATAGTGATTTGCCTGCTAACGGTGGGAAGCAAGATAATAATAATTTAACTGCCGTTTGCTACAACCCCAGTTGGATTGATGAGTTGTTAATGAAGCTAGGATTAGAGGTCATTATGTCCTGCTATCCTGTTTATGGTGGGAATTTTCAAACAGGTATGTATTTACGTAAAGTTTAATGTATGTTGTTCTGGAAAGCATAAAAAGTTCATGTGGAGGATGAGATTTATGGAAAGCACATATGCATATATCCAAACCGGAGGCCTTGAACGAAAAGAGCAGCCAATCGATCCACTCTCAAAGCCATCTGGACCTGGTGATCAGGAATCAGGTCCTAAAAAGCCGGAAACTGATTCTCCTTCCCGTGATAATCTCATGAAGCGCATGCGCAAGGTGGATCCCAAGCAGGCGGAAAAATATCGCCAACGGACCGGGGAATAAGATGGGACAACAGGGAGATTTTATTCAGATTTTACGAGAACGTGGCTATGCGGTTGACGATCTTTGTCAGCCGTTCAATGTCAACGGGCCATCAGCCCATGTTGATATTACAACCGGTACGACGGTCTTTGCCATCAAGTATGCAGATGGTGTCCTCGTGGCTGGTGACCGGCGGGCAACGGCCGGCAATGTCGTGATGTATGATCGGACTGATAAGGTCTTGGAATTGGATCGTTTTTCGGTCATGGCCATTGCAGGTGTTCCTGCCACCGCGTTTGAAATGGCAAGAATCTTAGAGCATTCTTTTAAGTATTACCGGAGAAGCCAATTGCAGGATTTGAGTTTTGAGGGAAAGTTGCGAGCCTTATCGACATTGTTGAAAAACAATGCGCCTGCGGCGTTGGCAGGAACCGGAACCGTGGCGCCAATTTTTGCGGGGTATGATCAACTTGAGGGATGCGGGAAGATCTTTTTCTACGACATCTTAGGAGCCGAATTCGAGGCGGTAGAATATGCCGTGTCAGGATCAGGATCTTCTACGATTCGGGGGATTTTGTTTTACATGAATCGGTGGGGGAGTGGTCCCGTGGCTGGGATGAATGAAGAAGAGGCCCTGACGTTCGTGCTTCGGCTAATGACCAGTGCTGCAGAGTTTGATTCTGCCACCGGTGGAGTGGACGCCCAGGCTCAACTGTACCCCGTCGTCAAACGCATTTCCCCTGAAGGAGTGAGGAACATTCCCGCCGAACGGTTGAAATCGCTGTTTTCAGAAAAGGTGCTGAATCATGTATGAAGAACCCTATCGATGGATTGAAGCTGTCGCCAATCGACGAAATTATCTGGACGATCAATTCACACAAGGCAATCCATTAGTCGGTGTTTCCTTTGCCCAAGGAATTCTGTTGCTGACCTTTAATCGGGGTACGGAAAAGATCTATGAAATTTACGATCGCATTGCGCTAGGAGGCATGGGGCACCCGGCTGATCTGGAGAAATTACGGTATACCCTCTTGGATATGGCCCACGTGGAAGGGTTTCAACGGTCACCCGCGGATGTGACCGCTTCCCGCCTGATGAAAAATGGTCTGGCCCCTGTCATTAAGCAAGCTTTTGAAGAAATTTTCAAGGCACCCTACATTGCCAAAATTTTGCTGGCAGAAGTCGGGGCTACCCAGGATCGCGACCGCTTGCTCAGCATCAATTATGATGGCATGTTTGAGGAGCAACGCGAATTCGGGTTGCTGGCGGCTTCCCCGTCAATCCGTGGGTGTCTTACTCAGGAATGGAAAAACCATAGTCCTCTCTCTTCTTTGCCGTCGGCGGTGGAGGTGAGTCTCCGGCTGTGGGGGATTGCGAGTCACCTCCAAACCTCGACCCCCTCTTCGGATTCAGAAGAGGGGGCAAGCACCTCTTCGGCAGCCACTTCCATGTCCACCATTCCAGACGATGAGGCCATTGCTTCACGAATTCGTGAAACGCTCTCCAAGGAAGCACTGGAATGTGTATTGCTGGATCGGGAGAGCGGGAAGATGGAAACCTATCGTGTTCTGAGTCAGTCGGAATTACAGTCCTTCATTCCTCCCGTGTTCCAGCCTGCCACCTAATCCTGGCAGAGTGAGATTCCTATGCATAATCGAATCTTCGGCATTGAAACCGAATATGGCCTGCTCATTAAGGCCGATCAACCGGACGTGTCTCCTTCCTGGGTCGCACGCCGGATCATTGAATATTTGTTTGGCCAGAAAAAACATGGCGTGATTGATTGGCATTATCGTGGGCATGATGAACCTCCAGGCAATGGAGGCTTTTTGCTCAACGCAGGCCGGATGTATGTCGATATGGGACATCTTGAATATGCCTCGCCGGAATGCCATTCGTTGTGGGATCTCGTGGCTGTGGACCGTGCCGGAGATTGGCTATTGCAGGACTGTCTGGATGAACTAGGGCTTTCTGAGTTGGTGTCGATCATAAAAAATAATATTGATCATGAGACAGACGCGACATTTGGCTGCCATGAAAACTACCTGGTCACGCGAGATTTTCCCTTTACTTATAAAGGATTAGGGTTACTAATGCCTTTTCTTGTGACACGCCAGGTCTTTACCGGCGCCGGCCGAATCGGGATGGCACGTTCCGTGGATGGCTGGATTAACCTGGACGATATTGAAGGGCGTGGGAGAGACCGGTCACGGGGATCAGCGGCAGAGGGGGTGGTCTATCAAATTTCCCAGCGTCCGGATTACATCGTCAACGATTTTTTTGAATGGGTCCAACACAACCGGGCCATTGTAAATACCCGGGATGAGCCCTTGGCCGACCCCGAACGGTTCCGGCGTTTGCATTTGCTCATGGGCGATTCGAACATGGCAGAAGAGGCCACCCTATTGAAAATGGGTACAACCGGATTGGTCCTGCAATTAATCGAAGAAGGGCATGCCCCACAAGGGTTGGATTTCGATGATCCTGTCCAGACCTTGCGAGCCATCTCCCGCGACCCTCAGCAAAAATGGATGGTCACTCTCTCAACCGGCCAGCACCTTTCTGCCTTGGATATCCAGGAGCAATTTTGGAAAGCCGCTGATAAACACTATGCCGGGCAGGATGAGGAAACAGATTGGGTTCTGGCCCATTGGGAATCGGTCGTGAAGGATTTACACAAAGGGTATCAGGAGGTGGTGGGCCGGGTTGATTGGGCCTCCAAGCTCTCGTTGCTGGAAACCTTTCGGGAAGCAGAGAAATTGGAATGGGACGATCCCTGGTTGAAAAGTTTGGATTTGGAATATCACAATGTCGATCCACAGGCAGGGCTGTACCATGGCATGGCAGAAGAAGGCGATGCGCCGCGCTTTACGACGAACGACCTGGTCGAGTTGGCGAAAGGTCATCCACCACGAAATACCCGTGCGTTCGGGCGATCAGAAATCATTCGCCATATCGTTAAGGAAGGGTGGGCAGATTTCTTAGAGAAGGCGACAGGCCATCATGATCCGCGCCGGCCACCTTATGTCATCAATTGGTCGGTTTTGCAACTTCAGGGGAGTCCGGCTTTTGTCATGGCCGATCCCTTTCGCAGCTATGTGCAGGAAAGTCGCGATTATTGCGATGAATGGTCCTCTCGCCCTTCCATGGAATCTCTCCCTAATAAACCAGATATCTAAAGCGCGGACCGAGTATGCCGGTGGCACCATTTAGTCTGCCGTTTATTAAGTGTTGACGCCTTTACTGCATTATTCGACAGTGATAACTTAAACTAAGTAAGGGAAGGCAAGCAGGCGTATGTCAAGGGCGTTATCAAAATTTTTTAACGAAATCAGTTCTAGGCTAGCTGATCCTTCAGGATAGGAACTCCAGGTAATAAAACAATATGCTTAAATATCGGTTTTTCGTGGTTTAGTGGAGGATAGCGTGATAGATCGTGGCATCCTGACATGTAAGGATCATTTTTCAAATGGCGCCCTATAATTACCACCAATTTATTGGAAGTTTTTAGCCCGTCTCGAAGGTGAGGGCTGTGGCTCATAATTTGCTCTCTTTATCTTTAGGAAAGGATGAAATCCCTAGGTATGGTTCTGTCCAGTTTGGTCTTGAAAGCCATAACATTAAATGTCCATGGAGTTTATAGCCATGGTAGTTTTGACCTCGCACGAATGAAACCAATTTGTGGGAATGTCCCATCCGCACGATGTCAGGAAGTCGAGGCTGCAACAACGATAACTGAGAGCTTTGTTTTTATGAAATGAATTGGGATAGGTTTATTTTGTGATTAAGGGAGGGAGGCCCAAATTCTCAGAGAAAATAGGTAGCTGGCAATCTGGATGAAATTTATGGCGCCTGCGTTATGTCCTCAATCGGGCTTTATTTCATTTCCATGAAAACCCGTTGTCTGTCATTGCAGAGAACATTTGGACTCACGTTGAGGAAAGCCAGTGTCGGTGCGGAAAAAATCCTAGGTTTGATCTATGGTGTTCTTGGGGATGCTGATTGTCGATTGTGTATCCCTACCTGCACTCAAATCGGATTTGTTTTGATTTGAGGAAGTGTATTTTTTCTTTCTGTGCTTTCCATATCTGTAAGGCTGTACCCAAAATATATTTACGCATAGGTTTTTTAGTTATGGGGTGTCGGACTCCTCCACTTGTTTTACTCAACTGGATTGGGCTCTGTTTCTCCCTATGAGTAGGCGTTATTTCGTGTGCAGGCTCAATTTCTTTGCACTGAAGAGTTTCTCTGGTTGGGAACCCCATCGGTATTTGATCGAATCAAGAGAGCTCAATTCGTTCCATTGTTCACGATTTCACATAGAAGAAACACTCAAATGAAAATTAGCCCATTTCTGTTTATTTCAGTCTGTTTGCTCACGGTATCCTGCACGTATAAAAAAGAGGCTGAAACTGTCGATACTCATCAGGTGATTTATCCGGTCGTAGAAGACGCGGAATATAGCAGCAAATATGTCGCCCAAATTCAATCGGTGAATTATGTAGAGATACGAAGTAAGATTAGAGGTTATATTGAAAAAATCTATGTTGATGAAGGGCAACCGGTCAAGAAAGGGCAGTTATTGTTTGCCTTGACCAATAACGTATTTGAAAAGGAATTGCAAAAAGCGAACGCGGCGTATCGAAGTGCCTTGGCAGACCTGAAGGTTGCCAAAGTTGAACTAGCAAACGTGACCGTGTTGGTAGAAAAAAATATTGTGTCTAAATCGGAGCTGTATGTTATTCAAGCCAAGGTAGATGCATTGAAAGCCGACGTGGAAGAAGCGATGGCCAACAAAGAGCAGGAAGCATTAAACCTTTCGTTTTCAAAAATACGAGCTCCCTTTGACGGTTTCATTAACCGTATTCCAAATAAAGTAGGAAGTTTGATAGCCGAAGGAGACATCTTAACCTCACTGTCTGATAATCGTGAGGTATTCGCCTATTTCAACCTTTCAGAAGTCGATTATCTTAATTACATTGCTTCTGGAGAACGAGGGACCAAGGTTGTGAGCTTTGAGCTCGCCAATCAAGTCCTTTATGGGTATGAAGGAACGATAGAAATGATTGAAAGTGAATTCGACAGCTCAACAGGGAATATTGCGTTCAGGGCCAGATTCCCCAACCCCGATGGACTATTAAAACAGGGGGCAAATGGGAAGGTCATTGTTCATAAAATACTGGAAAATGCGTTGCTCATTCCTCAAAAATCAACATTTGAAATCCAAGATCAATTGTATGTGTACGTGGTGAATCAAGACAATGTGCTGGAACAAAGGAATATTGTTTCTAAAATGCGACTGCCAAATTTGTACGTGGTGGAATCGGGTTTGTCTGAAGACGAACAGATCCTGTTCGAGGGTGTGGAGAATGTGATGAATGGAGACAAGGTGCACCCTGTTCATGTTGATATTGCCACCGCCATGCTGTGAAGCAGTCAAGATTGAGAAACATTAGATACCTATGACTGCAATATTTATTCATCGTCCGGTTCTCTCCATCGTTATATCTCTTTTCATCACATTGCTGGGCTTATTGTCCTTTACCCAACTCCCTGTTACTCAGTTTCCCGATATTACTCCTCCCGAAGTCAATGTGACGTCAAAATTTATTGGTGCGAATGCCGAGGCGGTGGTCAAGGCGGTGGTGACTCCACTTGAGCGAGCCATTAATGGTGTCGCTGGCATGGCCTACATGGCGTCGGTTTCTGGGAATGATGGCACCAGCCTTATCCAGATTATTTTTAAGGCCGGGACCGACCCGGAGATAGCCGCTGTCAACGTTCAGAACAGAGTGGCTTCCGCCTTGGAAGAGTTACCCCCAGAGGCGATTAAGTCCGGAGTGATCGTCGAAAAGGTACAAAACAGTATGTTGTTGTATATCAACATACTCAGTCTGGATCCCACGATAGACGAAAAATTTCTCTACAATTTCACTGATATCAATGTCCTGAAGGAGCTGAAAAGAATTGATGGCGTCGGTTTTGCTGAAATTTTGGGATCAAGGGAATATGCCATGCGTGTGTGGCTAAGGCCCAATAAATTAGTCATGTACAACATTTCAGCTCTCGAGGTTATCGAAAAATTACAGGCCCAGAATGTAGAAGCTGCGCCGGGTAAAATTGGCGAAAGCTCAGGTAGGAATAAGAACGCCCAGGCCCTTCAGTATGTGTTGAAATATACCGGCAAACACAATACAAAAGAAGCTTATGAAGATTTGGTGTTAAGTAGTACGGATGATGGGGAAATTCTGCGGCTAAAAGACGTCGCAGACATTGAATTCGATTCCCAGGATTATGATGTTCTCTCCAAGGAAAACGGACAAGCCTCCGCTGCTATTGTGTTAAAACAGCGCCCCGGAAGTAATGCCAAGGAGGTGATCAATACGATCAAGGAGAAAATGGAGGAAATTAAATCGACGTCATTCCCTCCAGGGATGGATTACAGCCTCAGTTATGATGTTTCTCAGTTTTTGGATGCCTCCATTCATCAAGTCCTGACAACCCTGGTTGAAGCCTTTCTTCTGGTATCCCTGGTGGTGTTTGTCTTTTTGCAGAATGTTCGGCTCACCATCATCCCTATTTTGGCCGTACCGGTATCTCTGGTCGGCACATTTTTCTTCATGCACATGATGGGTTTTTCTCTGAATCTCATTACTCTTTTTGCGTTGGTTCTTGCCATAGGTATTGTGGTCGATAACGCGATTGTGGTGATTGAAGCGGTTCATGCCAAGATGGAGGGTTTAGGAATTGGAGCCCAGCAAGCTACCGAGGAAGCCATGCATGAAATTAGTGGGGCCATTATGGCCATTACCCTTGTCATGTCGGCTGTGTTTTTGCCCGTTGCGTTTATGGATGGACCGACGGGAATTTTTTACAGGCAGTTTTCTTTGACTATGGCCTGCTCTATTGTTCTTTCAGGGATAACCGCGCTCACACTGACCCCCGCGCTTTGTGCCGTGTTTCTTAAAAATACCCACAACAGCGAGCACCCTCAACCATCGCGACTTCAGAAATTATTTGATGGATTCAATCGGTGGTATGACAATCTTTCTGATAACTACAAAAAACTCATTAGCGCGATAGGGAACAGAAGGATTATCACTTTTGGGGTTCTGCTTGGTTTTTCCGTGGGCACCGGTTTGATCGGGGCGTTTGTTCCCTCGGGCTTTATTCCTAATGAAGATCAAGGCACGATTTATGCCAATGTCACCGCTCCAACAGGCGCGACTCTTGAACGCACGGAAAAAGTTGTCGATGAAGTGCAGCAAATTGCCTCAGAATTGGAGGATGTTACTTCAGTCTCAAGTCTTGCAGGGTTCAGCATCCTGTCGGAAGGTACGGGTGCCGTCTACGGAATGAATCTGATCAGTTTGAAAAAATGGAATGAACGAATGGCTTCCGATAATGAAATTATCAGCCTTCTTGAAGAAAAAACCAAACATATTAAAGATGCCAGCATTGAATTTTTTACCCCCCCCCCTGTGCCGGGTTATGGGAATTCCAGCGGTTTTGAAATGCGGTTGTTAGACAAAACCGGTTCGGGCACCCTTGAGGAATTGCAAAAAACGGCTGATTCCTTTGTCGATGACCTTAACAAACGGCCGGAAATCGCTAATGCTTTTACCACCTTCAATGCACGTTTTCCTCAGTTTATGCTTCATATCGATGGCGAGAAGGCGGCTCAAAAGGGAGTCACGGCTGAAAATGCGATGAATACCCTTCAAGCACTGATTGGCAGTGTGTATGCGACCAACTTCATCCGCTTCGGCCAGATGTATAAAGTCATGGTCCAGGCGCTTCCAGAGTTTCGTGCAGAACCTGATGATCTGATGAAGTTATATATCAAAAATGACACAGGGGAAATGGTCCACTTTTCTTCTTTTCTTCGCGTTGAAAAAATTTATGGTCCTGAGCAGGTGACCCGTTACAATATGTACCCCTCAGCCATGATCAATGGTCAGCCTGCCAAAGGGTACAGCAGCGGGCAGGCTATTACCGCCATCAAGGAGGTGGCTGCCAGTAAATTGCCGAAAGGTTTTGGATACGATTGGGCAGGGTCATCACGAGATGAGGCCCAAATGGGCAATCAGGCCATTTACATTTTTCTGATTTGCTTATTATTTGTGTATCTACTCCTCGCCGCACAATATGAGAGTTTTTTACTGCCCATGCCGGTCATTCTTTCCCTACCCGTTGGGATCTTTGGTGCCTTATTTTTCCTGTTAATTATGGGTTTGGAAAATAATATCTACGCTCAAATCGCGATGATCATGTTGATTGGCATTCTCGGTAAAAATGCCATTCTGATCATCGAATTTGCCATATTGCAGCAGAAACGGGGAAAAACCGCCTTTGAAGCAGCGATTGAGGGGGCCGCACTGCGTTTGCGTCCAATATTGATGACATCATTCGCATTTATTGCCGGGCTCCTTCCATTGATGTTTGCCTCGGGAGCCGGTGAGATCGGAAACAATACCATTGGCTCTGCGGCGGCGGGAGGTATGTTTTTCGGGACCATTTTCGGCGTGATTCTTATCCCGGGCTTATATGTGGTGCTTGCAACGATGGGAGAGAGCAAAAATCGAGAGGAAAGATCGAAAACAGGGAAGGCGTCCCGGTTGAGTTTTAAGTCGAGGTTTAAACTTGCCCGCAGGTTAGCCAAACTTCAATAGTCCGCGTTTCGTCAGGGAACTCAGTCCATTTTTAACGAATTTTAGAATTTTTTCTTATACACAATGAAACGTCATATGTATTCCTTTCTTATCATTTTGTTCCTGGTTCTAATTTTTAATGGCTGCACAGGACTGAAGACCGATCTGGCCATTCAGGAAAACGAAATACCAACAAGCTTTAAGGACAAAACAGATACCACGAATATCGCTGACATCCAATGGAAAGATTACTTTGTTGACCCGCTCCTCCATGAATTAATTGAGACTGCCATTGAGAATAACCTTGATTTGCAAATGGCTTTGCAGCGAATTGAAATTTCTCGTTCAAGTGTCCGGGCAGCCACAGGGGCACTGATGCCGACAATGGGTTTGGGTGTAGGAACCGCCATTCGCCGATACGGACTGTACACCATGGACGGGGCAGGGAACGCGACGACCGACTTTAAATCAGGTCAACAAATTCCCGCTAACTTGCCTGATCTTTTTGTGGGCTTACAGTCATCGTGGGAAGTTGATATTTGGGGGAAGTTGCAAAACCAGCGCAGTTCCGCAATGGCGAAATTTCTGGCCAGTATCGAAGGGACGAGCTTTGTCGTTTCTAATCTCGTAGCGGATGTAGCCATCTATTATAACGAATTGCAGGCTTTGGATAATGAGTTGGACATCATCAGGCAAACCCTCCACACACAGTACGAATCGTTGGAGGTGGTTGAACTGCAAAAGGAAGCCGGCAGGGCAACTGAATTAGCCGTGGAACTATTCAAGGCTCAAGTGCTCAATACCAGTATTTTGGAAAAAGAGGTCCTGCAACAAATTACGATCACCGAAAATCACATAAACTTTTTGTTAGGCCGCTATCCCCAAACTATAGAACGGACCAAAGGCCAATATTTCTCGGAAATTCCACATGAAATTGCATCGGGTGTTCCTTCACAATTATTGGCAAACCGCCCGGATGTTCGTGAAGCCGAATTGCAGATCAAGGGCAGTAATTTCGATTTGAAAGTAGCTAAGGCTGCATTTTTCCCAAGCTTTAACATCACGGCAAGTTTTGGGTTTCAGGCATTCAATCCCGATTTTTTATTTGTGGCCCCTGCCTCAATCGCCTATACCGCCGTAGGCACGTTGGTCGCACCACTTATTAATAGAAACGCGTTACAAGCACAGTTCAATAATGCCGAAGCCAATCAGTTGACTGCCATGTATCACTACCAAAAAACAATTTTGAACGCCTATGTGGAAGTGGCCAATGAGCTCTCTAATATTCATAACTTGCGAAAAATCAATATTCTGAAAAAGAAACAAAACGAAGTGTTGCGACAATCCGTTGAAACATCACACTTACTCTATAGATATGGCCGGGCAACCTACCTGGAGGTCCTCACTGCACAACGGAATACCTTGCAATCCGATCTCGAATTGATCAATTTTGCCAAGCAACTTCGTATCGCGGCAGTAAAAATTTACAAGGCATTAGGCGGTGGATGGAAATAAAATCCCTACTTATTGGAATCTTTCTTGGATTGAGTTGAAAACACGGTAGGGGATGGATATTTTTAATGTCCTTCGACCAGGAAGATGATGCATGAAAATAGAGGCGGTGTTCTTTAGAGCGTTGTTTGGGGTTATGGTCTTTACGGAGTTGGGTTTGGCCGATGTGTTCGAAGTCAAGGAAGCTGTGGAAGGGGTCATTTGCCGAAAGCTGGCCACGGATTATGCGAACGATTCTACCACCCTTACCATACAAGCCATCGCGCAACTACAAATTTGTCTTGCTCAAACATTGAAAAATTCGGCCTCGTCTTCGGCATTACCATTACCTCGAAATTTTGACATTCAACCTTCTCGCTCTTCGACAAGTATTGGCGACACCACGCTTCCAACTCCACCAACTCCTCCAACACCTCCAAAGTCCCTGAAAATTCGATGAGGATTGTCTTGTCGCCCTTCTCTTAAAGTACTGTCCAATTAAGCAAGATATATTAAGAAGGCTAATGGAAATGGTCGTGCAGCCTTCTCCCTTTTGCTGTTGTGTCGTACTCGCCCGAAATCAAGCAACCCGTCAGGCCTATTCCTGTCTATTTTGACGATGGTTCCGGCCGAATCCTTGAACGGTTCGTAGATCCCTCCACCGGTTTCTGGTGTTGATTAGAGTTGTCTCTGGAATTACTGTCTTAGTAGAAGTAGGTTTGGCGATCTTCTCGAACCTGATCAGGTACCCGTCGCGGCATTCTCTCCTCGATTTCCATATCCGATTAAAAGCGATTTGACCATTTCATAAAAACCACTCACGGCAATCAGGATCGTCTCGTCGCAGAACTCATAATCCGGCTGATGGAGGCCCGGTGCATGCTCACCAATGCCGAGTCCGAAATGCAGGATAGGGCAAATCTCGGCAAAATGCCCAAAGTCCTCCGACCAGCGGAACGGTTTGGGAATTTCAATGGCCACAATTCCTGCATCCAGACACACGCGCTCCAAGGTATCAACCAAGGCATCATCGTTGACGGTCGCTGGAAAATCCTGCACCCACTCGACTTCCGCAAAGAGCAGTTCCGCTGCGGCACAATCGCGAACACACTGTTCAGCTTCGCGTTGCAAGGTTTGAAGGCTCGCCGCAGAAGCTGCACGCAGCGTGGCACACACGGTCGCCTCTCCCGGTGTAAGCCCAAACGACATGAGCCCCAGCTGGGCATGAGTCAACGTGAGCATACGATAGGGATTGTCCGTGATTCTGCTCAATCGGGGGAGTTCAGCGAGTAGCTGTCCGACCGCATTTGCAGGTGACCGAGCTTGTTCAGGCTCGGCCGCGTGGGACGCTTGACCAAGGAGACGAACTCTCATTCCGACAGATGCACTGGCGAATGTCCCCCTTCGATACACGACATGCCCGCTGGGAAAGCCTGGTAGATTATGCATAGTTATGGCGTAGTCCGGCCGGACCTTCTCAAAATTCGGATCATCGATAATCGCCCGTGCGCCTGCCCCTGTTTCCTCTGCGGGCTGGAATAATAGCACCACTCGGCCACAGCTTGGTGGCGTGCGATGAAGCAGGGGTGCCAGGCCCGCCACGATGGCCATATGTCCGTCATGACCGCATCGGTGGGCGATGTTCGCTCCAGGAACGAGCCATTGGTTTTTGTCTGCTTCTTCTACAGGAAGGCCATCCAGTTCACATCGAATCATCACCGTTGGCCCAGGATGTTGTCCCTCATAAACCGCTGCGATTCCATAACCACCGAGATGAGTCAGGATTTTGTCTGGTGCATAGGAATGCAGAAAGTTTGCGATAAGTGTTGAGGTCATGACCTCTGATCCGGCTACTTCCGGGCAAGCCGCAAGGGAACCGCGAAGGGTGACTAAAATGCCTTCAAGTATGTGGTCATGACGAATGTTCTGCATGTTTTTATTCTATGGTGGCAAGGTGTCTCTGTCCACTGGCCCAGATCAGTTGCAGTCGGAGCATTGGCGGAACGCGGGCTTATCGAGCCCATAATGGGGTACAGATTTCCCGGAATCGATCAACCTCTAATCCTTGATTCACTTTGCGAGGTCGAAATGAGAGCGGAAATAGTCGATGGCTTTGTCGAGGCCTTGTTCTAAAGTAATCCGAGGTTCCCACTTAAGCAGGGTTTTGGCCTTCTCGATATTGGGCCGGCGCACTTTGGGGTCGTCGATGGGGAGGGGGTGTTGCGTAATCGTGCTCGATGAGTTGGTGAGTTTGATCACTGTCTCGGCAATATCCATAACCGTGAGCTCATGTGGATTGCCTATGTTAACTGGGTCATGGATAGATCCAAGGTTAGCTTGAGTTAATCCGAACCGTACCGAATCCTGAAATTCTTGATTCTTTCGAAGTTCGTCCGCCGGGGCCTGGAGAAGGGCAACAATTCCTGCGACCAGATCATCAACGTAACAAAAGCTACGGGTCTGAGACCCATCGCCATACACGGTTAACGGATGGCCTTGTAATGCTTGAACGATAAAATTGGACACCACCCGCCCATCCTTTGGGCGCATCCGTGGACCATAGGTATTGAAAATTCTGACAATTCGAGTATCGAGGCCATGGAACCGATGATAGGCGGTGGTTAAGGCTTCGGCAAATCGTTTGGCTTCGTCATACACCCCACGGGGACTAATGGGATTGACATTGCCCCAATAGGTTTCAGGCTGTGGGTTGACCAGTGGATCCCCATACACTTCAGAGGTACTGGCTAGAAGAAATCGCGCCTGTTTCGCTTTGGCTAAGCCCAAGGCTTTGTGCGTGCCTAATGCACCGACTTTCATGGTGGCGATGGGAAATTCCAGATAGTCCTGTGGGCTTGCCGGTGAGGCAAAATGCATGACGGCATCGACTGGTCCGTCGACATGAAGGTAATCGCAGACATTGTAGTGAATAAATGAGAACTCCGGATGGCCCATGAGGGCACTGATATTCTCTGTGCGTCCGGTAAGGAGATTGTCCAGGCAAATGACTGAATGTCCTTGAAGGATAAGCGTTTCACATAAATGACTTCCTAGGAATCCGGCGCCTCCGGTTATGAATATCCGCATGCGATTTCTCCTTCTATACTTCTGAATTTGTGTGAACCAATGAACGGGAGACCTTGTCCGAAGCTGCAAGAGTGTTAGATAATAGGGTAATGTCTATGCCATTTTCAAACCATTCTCCTTTTTCTTTTCCTCTGTCTCGTCGGGCTCTCTTCAAGCTTGGGGGACTGGCTTCCATTGGCTTCGGCCTTCCTGGATGCGATATGGGGTCGATGTTTGCGGTCCCTCCACGAGAGACCACATATTTTACCTCGAACGATAAATTTTATACCGTGAATTTCATGGATGCTTCCTACAACTTTACGCGGGACCTGGATGTGGAGCAATGGAAAATGGTGGTCAAAGGCGCCGTGGAACGCCCTGTGGTTATGAAGTGGCGTGATTTGCTCAACTGGGAATCCTTTGATCAGGCTGTGACCCTGATGTGCATTGATACGCTTCCAGGCGGGAGTAGCTTGGGGACCGCCATGTGGCGAGGAATTTCCCTCAAAAAACTTTTGCAAAACATCGGAGCTGATGAAGACATTGCCAGGGATGTGATTTTTAGAGCGGCTGACGGGTATTCCGACAGCATTCCATTTTCCAGGGCGATGGAAGATGATGTCATGTTGGCCTATCTGATGAATGGGGAAAAGCTTCCCAAGGATCACGGCTTTCCTGTTCGCCTGATTGTTCCAGGTCTCTACGGGATAAAAAATGTGAAGTGGATTACGGAAATCGAAGTCTATAACGGAGACTACCTGGGCTACTGGCAGCAAAAAGGTTGGACGGATGATGGGACTATTCATATTTTTTCCCGCATTGATAGCCCTGGTCATTATCAGTCGTTACAAGGCCTTCGACAACGCTTGCGCGGGATTGCCTACGGGGGACCGGAGAGCATCAGTGAAGTTCAACTGAGTTTTGATCAGGAGAAAACATGGGTGTCTGCGGAAATCGAACCACCCCTGTCTCCGTTAACCTGGGTGATCTGGAATTATGATTGGAGTCCGCCAAAACCTGGCAAGCACATGGTGTCTATCAGGGCTATCGATACCAAGGGAAAGATCCAAACCTCGGAAATCACGAGACCACAGCCAGCTGGGGCAACGGGATTGCATTCCATTGTTCTGGATGTACTGAACGCTTAAACGGGGTTGTCAGGCTTTTTAGCCGTCGTGCGAATAGAGAGCTCCTGTAGTTGTTCTAGTGTGACGGGGGAGGGGGCTTCGGTCATCAGGCATTGAGCCTTCTGTGTTTTAGGAAACGGGATCACTTCTCGAATCGATTCCGTCTTGCCGAGTAACATCACCAACCGATCAAGTCCCAGCGCGATGCCTCCATGAGGCGGGGCCCCTGATTCCAAGGCATCTAAGAGAAATCCAAATTTTTCACGAGCCTCCGTTTTGGAGATGTTGAGTAAGTCAAAGACTTTTGACTGAACTTGTGGCGCATGAATTCGAATACTCCCTCCCCCTAACTCAAAGCCATTCAACACCAGGTCATAGGCTTGAGTTCGAATCTTGAGGGGATCGGTTTCCAGAAGCGGGATATCATTTGGGTGAGGAGCCGTAAACGGATGGTGCAGCGCGACATACCGTTTGGCGGCATCGTCATATTCAAACATGGGAAAATCCATGACCCACAAGGGTTCCCACCGGTTTCGGTCAATCAATTGAAGCTCCTCTCCCAGCAGTAGGCGAAGGCGTCCTAAGACTTGATGGACGATGGGCGCTTGATCTGCGACAAATATGAGCAGGTCCTCGGATTTGGCCGAGGGGAGCGCTTCACGTAGGGCATGAGTCTTGAAAAATTTGGCGATGGAGGAATCCAGATTGCCCTCATCATTAATTTTGACCCAGGCTAGCCCCTTGGCCCCGAATTCTTTCGCCGTATCAATCAGATTGTCTATCCGGTTTCGGGTGAAGGCGTTTCCCCCAGGAACGATAAGGGCTTTAACGATCCCCCCGTTTTCCACTGCACTCCGAAAGACTTTAAAATCGCAGGTTGTGGAAAATTGACTCAGGTCTTGGAGCTGAAGATCAAAGCGGAGATCCGGTTTGTCCGTTCCATAGCGTCCCATGGCCTCTTCAAAGGACAGCCGAGGCAGCGGGGTGGGGAAATCAATGCTCTTGGTCTCTTTAAAGACAAGTCTGACCATATGTTCGATCAGGTTCATGATATCTTCCTGATCCACGAACGACATTTCGACATCGATTTGCGTAAATTCTGGTTGTCGATCCAGCCTGAGGTCTTCATCGCGGAAGCATCGGGCCAGTTGATAATAACGATCAGTTCCCCCAATCATAAGAATCTGCTTAAAGAGTTGCGGCGATTGGGGAAGTGCAAAAAAATCACCTGGGTTGACTCGACTCGGTACGAGATAATCCCGTGCGCCTTCCGGTGTGCTTTTCGTTAAAATGGGTGTTTCCACTTCTATGAATTGATTGGCGTGAAGGAATTGTCGCACGAGATGTGACACCTGACTGCGGAGTTGAAGAAGTTCTTGCATCTTTGGCCGTCGAAGGTCCAGGTACCGGTGCTTTAAACGAAGGGTCTCTGAGGTGGTGATGGTATCGTCAAGTGCAAAGGGGAGGGGTTTGGCTTCATTGAGAATGATGAGTGCTGTTGTTCGTATTTCTATGGCACCGGTCGGGATGTGGGGGTTGGCTGATCCCTCAGGTCGCAGCGTCACCTCACCTGTGACGGTGATGACGTACTCATTGCGAAGATGATCGGCTAGTTGATGTACCGTGGGCTCCTTTTCTGAATCAAACACGATTTGTGTGAGTCCGTAGCGGTCGCGAAGGTCAATAAACCTCACTCCGCCATGGTCGCGACGGCTAGCCACCCAGCCTGCCAGAGTCACGGTTTGGCCAACGTGATCCAAGGAGAGTTCACCGCAATGATGTGATCGTTTCAACTGTAGGATCCTTTCCAATACCTGTCAGCTTTTGATGGGAGAACATGAAACCAAGAATATGGAAGTTCAAGTTTTAAATTTGAATCGGCTTGGTGATGTGACGCCTGGTCGGCGGGGCCGTGCTTTGCTTGTGGTGTCAGGAGTCGAGATCGTCTTCTTGCGCCTGATGGGTTTGGAGTTTCCCTGGCGCGGCCAAAACTGACCAGCTGGCCCAGATTTAGGGAGCTTTTCCGTTCTTTTGATCGTCTGATCCTTGGATCGGTACAGCCCTGCTTGGTCGGTCGTTCCCGCAGGCGCTGGGGTGCTCCTACTTCTCATGGAATTCGGGTTTGGTGAACGGGGCCGCGAAGGAGCCGTAGGTCTGGATGTAGGGAATTTTTCTGAATGCTTAATAGGCTGACGAGTGGGCAGCCATGGTCGAGTTTTCCCTGTCGTTCCCGCAGGCGCTGGGGTGCTCTTACTTCTCATGGAATTCGGGTTTGGTGAACGGGGCCGTAACTGTCCTGCAGGTCTTGATGTTGGGATTTTTTCGGCCCTCTTTGCCGGCTGGTGGATAGCCAGACGTGGCGATTCAGGTGCGATGAGTAAATGCCGAAGGTCATTCGCTTCCTTATCTGTCAAGTATCGCGTTTGACCTGGAGGAAGGGTTCCAAGGTTCAAAGGTCCAAACTGAACACGTTTTAACCGGATTACTGGATGGCCAATTTGTTCAAACATGCGTTTGACTTGGTGTTTACGTCCTTCATGAATGGTAATTTCCACCCAAGAATTCGCTGCCGCCTTTCCAGCTTTTTTTACTTTTGCGGGAGCTGTTGGCCCATCTTCTAACATCAGTCCATGTCGAAGTTTTTGAATTTCTGGTTCTTCTAAGATACCCTTGATTTTTACAAGATAGGTTTTATGGACATGATGTGCGGGGTGAAGACAGGCTTGGGCAATATCACCGTTATTGGTGAGCAGCAGTAGGCCTTCACTATCATAGTCCAAACGTCCGACGGGAAATAACCGGATGGAAGGTTTCGGAACCAAGGCTTTGATCGTAGGGCGCCCAGCAGGATCATGCAACGTGGAGATATATCCCAAAGGCTTATTGAGCATGAGAAACATATCAGGAGGGCGGGATTTCAGGTGGCGTCCTTCGACCTTGATATGGTCAATCGCAGGATCGACTTTGGTCCCTAGTGTCATGACCGTTTCCCCGTTGACGGTGACCAGTCCATGTTGGATAAGTTCTTCAGCCTTGCGTCTGGAGGCGAAGCCGGAACGGGCGATGATTTTTTGTAAACGAACTGTTTTCTCTGCCTGAGCCATACCTATTCCCATTCGATCGTTGCCGGGGGTTTTGAGCTAATGTCATACACCACACGGTTGACCCCTTGCACTTCATTGATAATTCGATTGGACATTTTGCCCAATACCTCTGGCGGAATCACTCCCCAGTCCGCAGTCATGCCGTCTGTACTGGTGACGGCACGAATGGCGACCACTGATTCGTAGGTCCGTTGGTCGCCCATGACTCCCACAGTCTGGATTGGCAGTAAAACAGCGAACGATTGCCAGATGGTTCTTGACAGTCCGGCGCGTTCAATTTCATCACGGACAATGGCATCCGCCTCACGAAGAATTGCCAGGCGCTGTGCGGTCACAGAACCGATGATGCGAATTGCTAAGCCCGGACCGGGAAAGGGTTGTCGCCAAACAATGTCCTCTGGCAGACCTAATTCCAATCCCAATTGACGAACTTCATCTTTAAACAATTCTCGAAAAGGTTCAATCAGTTTAAATTTCATGCGTTTCGGTAAGCCACCGACATTATGATGTGTTTTGATCGTTGCCGAGGGCCCTTTCACGCTCAGACTTTCAATCACATCAGGATACAGTGTCCCTTGAACGAGAAATTTGACTGTGCCTAAAGATACTGCTTCTTGTTCGAAAACTTTGATGAATTGACGACCAATGATTTTTCGTTTGCGTTCCGGGTCTGTTGTGCGCCCCAGTGCTGATAGAAAGGTGTCTCCATGGTCAGCAATGCGAACTTTCAGATGATAGGCAGAATCGAACGTGGTTTGTAATTGTGCCACTTCATTCTTTCGCATAAGGCCATTGTCAATAAAGATGCAGGTCAATTGGTCTCCAATTGCCCGGTGAGCCAGGACAGCGGCCACTGTAGAATCCACTCCCCCGCTAAGTGCGCAAATGACCTTGTCGCTGCCGACAGTCTGACGGATGTTTGTCACGGCTTGTTCGATGAATGACCCCATTGTCCAAGTTGGCTCGCAGTGGCAAATATGACGTGCAAAGTTTTGAAGAATAGTTGACCCGTGGAGGGTATGGATGACTTCAGGGTGGAACTGGATCCCAAAGAGCTGTTGGGTATTTGGGGAGGACTTCATCGCGGCGATCGGGGCATGGGTCGTGTGGGCAATCACTTGAAATCCTGGTGGAAGTTGTTGAACGGAATCCCCATGAGACATCCACACAGGAAATGCGGTTGCGGGATCAAGGCCAAGAAATAAATTCGTGTTGTCGTCAATGGTCAGATCGGCTCGACCGAATTCACGATGGGGTGTGGGATTGACGGTTCCGCCACATTGATGGGCGAGTAATTGCATGCCGTAGCAGATGCCCAGGATGGGTATGGCAAGATCAAAAATTTGGCTGTCTATTTTGGGGGCATGGGCATGAGTAACGCTGGCCGGACCTCCGGAAAAAATAATCCCTTTGGGGTGGTAGTTAAGGATGTCCTGAACCGTCGCCTGCGAGGGGAGGATGACAGAGAAAATGTGGAATTCGCGTATCCGCCGTGCGATGAGTTGCGTATACTGCGATCCAAAATCAAGAATGACAATGGTATCGTGTTGCGAGTGCATGAGCCTGCGAGTTAATTTGTCAACGTGGGAACTGACTGACTTAAGGGCAGAACCAGATTTTAGTCAGCCCGATAATTTGGGGCCTCTTTGGTAATCACCACATCATGAACGTGGGCCTCCCGAAGCCCTGCAGAGGTGAGCTGAAGGAACTGAGCATTCTGTTGAAGTTCTTCGATTGTCCGACATCCGCAGTACCCCATTCCTGCCTTCAGCCCTCCGACTAATTGATAGACCATGACCGCGAGATTTCCTTTATAGGGAACTCTGGCTTCAATGCCTTCGGGAACTAATTTGGAAGTTTCGCGGCCTTCTTGAAAGTAGCGATCCTTTCCTCCTCGTTCCATGGCTCCCAGTGATCCCATCCCCCGGTATTCTTTGTAGGTTCGGCCCTGATACAAAACGGTTTCACCTGGCGATTCTTCGGTTCCGGCAAAAAGTGATCCGATCATCACGCAAGAGGCCCCGGCCGCGAGGGCCTTGGTGAGATCTCCCGAGTATTTGATGCCTCCATCAGCAATTAAGGGTATTTGGTGTTCTTTGGCGACGGTGGCACAATCGGCCACTGCCGTTAGTTGAGGGACTCCGGCTCCTGATACAATTCTGGTGGTGCAGATTGAGCCTGGCCCGACTCCAACTTTAATGGCATCTGCTCCGGCCTTAATGAGATCCAGCGTGGCAGCAGAAGTTGCGACATTTCCTGCCATCAGCTCCAGGTCCGGATAGCGGGATTTAATGTCTTTGACTTTGTCCAAGACGCTTTGAGAGTGCCCATGAGCGGTATCGACAACGATTAGGTCAATTCCAGCTTTTGTGAGCCGTTCCAGCCGTTCTTCTACATCAGGTCCGACCCCGACGGCCGCGCCAACGCGCAGACGCCCGTGCGCATCTTTGCAGGCAAAAGGATATTTGATTTTTTTCTGAATGTCTTTAATGGTGATCAACCCTTTTAGCTCAAATTGATCATTCACTACCGGAAGTTTTTCAATGCGATGCTCATGAAGGATTGCCTGGGCTTGGTCTAATCCAGTGCCCTCAGGGGCAGTCACTAGGTTGTTTTTCGTCATAACCTGGGAAACTTTGAGATCCAGACGGTTTTCAAAACGAAGGTCTCGATTCGTTAAGATTCCAACCAATTTGCTATCTTTGGTTACAGGGATTCCGGATATGCGATAGGTCGACATGAGATGGTGAGCATCGCGAATAGTATGATCCGGGGAGATGGTAATCGGAGAAAGGATCATCCCGCTTTCTGATTTTTTGACCTTATCGACTTCTGAGGCCTGCACGTCAGGGGAGAGTGCACGGTGAATAATTCCAATCCCCCCTTCCCGCGCTATCGCAATGGCCAATCGCCCTTCGGTGACGGTGTCCATGGCCGCGCTCAGAATGGGGATATTGATACGAATATTTCGAGTGAGTTGGGTGGAGGGATCCACATCAGATGGAATGATATTTGAATGGCGTGGGACCAAAACCACGTCATCAAAAGTGAGCCCTATTCGTAATTGTTTCTCCAACATGAGTTAGGCCTTGTATCCTGTCCCTTGCCGAAATCTGTATACGGAAAAGTCTTTCATCATAATTTTCTTTTAAAAGTCAGTCAATGTCCTTCTTGTTTTTCCAGATGGGATTGGGAGAACACCCAATACCCTTCAGAATCAGCAGCTAACTGTATTCTCAGCCGAGGACTCGGGTGTGGCCTTAAACTGATGCCAACGGGTGCAGGTATTCCCGTTGGCATCTGGTCAATGTGGGTGGTTGTTTCCTGGGGATGTTGCCAGAGCTATGTGGCTATTCGGCTGCTTCCGGAATAAAGGCCATCGTTTCCTCTTCTTGGAAGTGATCTTCGGCCTCATCTGCCTGCATGAATTCCTGAACTCGCATATTGCCGCTGTCAACGGAATAAATGTGTCCTCTGGAGTCAGCCCCTATTCCATAGGGAAAGTTGAATTGGCCATCCTGGGAGCCGAAGCCACCCCATTGGGTGATAAAGTTACCGTCCCGATCAAACTTTTGGATGCGTTGGTTGCCGGTATCACTGATGAATACGTCACCTGATTCGTCTACCGCCACACCCCAGGGTGATCGGAATTGTCCAGGTTCTTGTGCCTGAGCGCTGCTGGCATGACCAGGTCCAATTCCACCGCCCCACTTGGTGAGTAATTGAGGGAGGACGTTTGAGCTGGTATCAAATTTTTGAATCCGATGATTCCCCATATCGACTATGTAGACAGTTCCATCGGTTTGATCTACCGCAATGCCTCGCGCAAAATAAAACTGCCCGTCCCCATTACCAAAGCTTCCCCACTGCATGATAAATTCTCCGGTTTCATCAAACTTTTGAATCCGAAAGTTGGCACTATCGACGACATACAGGTACCCGCGGACTCGGTCGACCGCTACACCCCATGGAGCATTAAACTGTCCTTCGCCATTACCACGGGATCCGAGTTTCATCATGTAATGCCCTAATTTCCCATCAAATTTTTGAATCCGATGGTTATTGGTGTCTGCCACATATACATTGCCATTCCCATCACATGCGATACCGGTTGGATTATTGAAACCGCCATTAGCGGCACCGAAACTTCCCCATAGGAGGATGAAATTGCCATTACGGTCGAATTTCTGAACTCGGTTGTTCCCGTTATCAACCACAAATAATGACCCTTGGCGATCAATCGTCAGCCCGTATAGAGGGCTAATAAATTCTCCTCCATGGAGAAGAGAGGCTCCCCGGCCTGGTTTTCCCCACTTTGTGGCGCAAATATACCCAGATGTATTGAGAAGGATATGGGTGCTGGCCGGAACGGAAACGTTATTGTTGGCATCTTTAAACCAAACGTAGACGGTTTTTGTTCCATCTGTTGGAGAGGTGGTAAAAGGAATCGTGGCTCCAAATTTTTGTTCCGGCTCCACCTCAACCCACCCAGGCATGGTCCCGCTTGGAGTCATGGGGTTTTCAGAGATGAAATAGGCAGCCACCCCGCTATCTACGTCTTTAGCTGAGATGGTGGCGACCATGTCGGGACTATTGGTCATGTAAGCGCCATGGTTTATGACGATGTCAGGATTTTGAGGTGCCGAAATGTCGATCAGAACCGGAATAGCGGTCTGTTCCTCAGAAAGCTGGCTTTCTGCTCCTTCTTCAGTGACCGAAGTCATGGCATAAAAATATGGCGTGTCATTCGTGAGACCACTATGAATATAGGGGGTGGTCACGCCTTCAATCTTTGTTGAAGTTTCTGTAGAGACATTGGGTTCCGTACTAAAATAGAGGTTGTAACTGACGGCATTGGGAACTTCGAGCCAACTAAGGATGTTTTCCGTATCCCCCGGCTTAACGGCAAGGTTGATGGGGGCGGTAAGATCGCTGGAAACCCGTTTTTCTTGTTTGCCACGATTGAGTTCTTCTTCTGTTGGGGCAAACTTGGTTAAACGATGGTTGCCGCTGTCTATTACGTATACATATCCCTCTTTGTCTACTGCGATCCCTGACGGGAAATTCAGCTGTCCTTCGGTTAATCCACGATTTCCCCATGAAGTTAGATAGGTTCCGCTAGAATCAAATTTTTGGACACGGTGATTTCCGCTGTCGACAATGTACACATATCCCAACGGGTCGCAGGCGACTCCCCATGGGGCTTTGAATTGGCCAGGGGCATTCCCTTCCTTTCCCCACTTCAGGAGAAAGTTACCGCGTGCATCAAACTTTTGAATCCGATTGTTCCCCTCATCAGCAATATAAATATTCCCTACAAAGTCAACTGCGAGTCCGCGAGGAAAAAAGAACGCCCCGTCATATCCCCCGTCACGGCCCCACTTGAGCACAGGGGATCCGTTTGGCAGGAATTTTTGAATTCTTGCATTGCTGGTATCAGAGACAAACAGGTTGCCTTGGGAATCGGTGGTAACACCCCAAGGGACATCAAATTTCCCGGCTTCCGCCCCTCGCCAGGCAAAACCAAATTTCCCCCATGCGTTGATAATATTACCTTCTGAATCAAATTTTTGGATGCGATTGTTCCCACTGTCGGCCACATACACCTCTCCTTCTGGTGAGGTGGCGATGCCACGTGGGTAATAAAATTTTCCTTCGCTTGAATCGGGTTCGTCCCCCCAACGTGCAAGAAATTTTCCCGATCGGTCAAACTTCTGAATTGAATGATTGTCTGTATCGCCGACATAGATATTTCCGTCTTTATCAATAGCAATGCCGGTTGGTGATTTGAATTCTCCATCGTCGACGCCTTCACATCCGATTTGCATTACGGAGAGATAGGGGGAGGGAATCGACATTACTTCCTCAGACAATAGACTTTCACCCTCTTCTGTGACCACAGAGATTGCATAGTGGTAACAGAAGTTATTGGCTAAGTCGTTATGTTCATAAGGAGATATCGCTCCTTCAATGCAATTGGCTTTTTCTTTTGTAATCCCAACTTTTGGGATAAAATCCTCATGCCCTGCGACTGGTCTGGTCAGTTCATTTGGCTTAATTTGAACGCCTTTGGTGGTCATGAAATAAACGTTGTAATACAGGGCTTCAGGGACAGGATCCCATGTGAGGGTAATACGCGTATGATCAGGGATAGCACGTAAGTTGTCTGGTGCCTGAGGAATATTGGCATCCTGGTTTTGTCCTGCTCCCCAGTCTTCCTCCCCACTTTCTACGGTCAACAACCTGGTTCGAGATAGCGGGTTTTCAAAAAATAAGGCATCGAGAAGTTTTGTCATGCTGTTCCTCTGAAATTGATGAGTCAATTGTGTATAATTTGAAATTTTGCAATAAATACAACGACTTACGAGAAAAGTCTACCAGGAGAAAAATAGCGAAGTCAAGGAAGGCTTAGCAGGCCCATGACCTCCTAACCTTCTTAGATAACAAGTCAATTGTAAGTTATGACAGATCAAGGAATACTCTTACCTTATTATTTTTGAAGAAAAGTTGATCCATAGGGAACCCAAAAACCTCGCCCCCTTCACCACTCAAAGGTAGGTAAGAAGGCGACAGATATTCAACAGTGCTTACGAAGGTTGGCCAATTCCTGATTTAGTGACGTTGGCAGCCTGCGGACCCTTTGCTCCTTCTACCAAGTCAAATTCGACGGATTCCCCCTCCTTTAGGGATTTAAATCCGTCTTCTTGGAGAGCGGAATAATGGACAAACACGTCCTGTCCACCTTCAACTTGAATGAATCCAAAACCTTTTCGATCATTAAACCATTTTACCGTTCCCTTACTTCTCATGATGGCCCTCCCCATTAGAGCACTTGTGGATATAGATTATAAAATTTGTGCGTTTCTAAAAAAAAAAGCCGAAAAAGGAGTTCATTCCTCTCTCGGCTTCACGGCGTAATATCCTTTTCACTTCTTTAACCATAATACAAAAACGATGATGGTGTAGCACAGTTTAAAGAATCTGTCAATAAATGACAGGAGGAAATTCATTCCCTACTATTTCGCCTGTAGGGTAATTGTTCCAGATTTGGAATTAATGGCCGAGGGGGCCATGTTGGTTATCCGACATTTTTTATCACTTTTTATTCATCCGTATTGTCCAAGATGTTGATCAGACTTCTCGATCGGTACATTTTTTTTGAGTTACTTCCCCCATTTTTGACCAGCCTCACCGGATTGTGTTTCATCATTTTTACGAAGGAAATGCTACGGCTGGTGGATTTAGTGGTATCTAGAGGAATTAGCTTGGCGGGCTTGGGGTCGATTGTTCTGCATTTGCTTCCTTCCTTTTTAGTCCTAACCTTACCAATTGCCTGCTTGATTGCCTCAATTTCGGCATTTAATCGCCTATCGTTTGACAATGAGGTGACTGCCATTCGAGCCGCGGGGGTTAGTTTCTGGCGGATCAACCTTCCTGTGGCGGTCTTTTCCGGAATGGTATTTCTTTTAACGGTGTACCTTTCTCAATGGGGCCAGCCGTGGGCCAAAGTGTCATTGAAGACTTTGGCCCTGAGCGTCATCGAAGATGAGTTGACTCTTGCTGTTGATTCGGGTGTGTTTAATGAACCGATCCCTGGACTCATGGTGTATGTGCCTCACTCAGAGAATGGCTCTGGCCAAAAGGGCGTATTTATTTCGGATCAGCGTAATCCCGACCAACCCTTGATCATTGTGGCGGAGAATTTTCAAATGTTGAAACAGAGCGAACGTCAGCAGTTTGGTATTCGCTTGTTTAGGGGGGCAATCCATCAAATCCCCAAAGATGCCAATAGTTTTCATCGGGTCGCCTTTGATACCTATGATTTTTGGCTATCTTCACCATTTACGTCAGTGAAAGAAAAAACCAAACGGAAAACCTACCAAGACCTCACTCAACAATTGGAAGAATCGGGTGGAACGGATGCCGGTGCCCTTCGTCGATTAATAGAGTTTCATAAAGACACGGCCTTTCCGGTCGCCACCTTTGTGCTGGGTTTATTGGGCGTTCCGGTCGGAATTGTGTCGAAGCGGTCGGGAAAAGCCGGAGGGTTTGCGATTGGGGTTCTCGTGGTCATCGGGTTTTATCTATTAAATGTGCTGGGAGAGTTTCTCGTGACGACTTTGGTGATTTCTCCATTAGCTGGCGCATGGATGCCAAACATCATCCTGGCCTGCCTGACAGGATTCTTACTATTTCAAGCACGAAAGCAATGATCAAGAAATTTTTCAACCAGATTTAGATCATGAAGAAAATTTCTTGGTATGTGTTTGGAAAATTTAGCCGGGTCTTCCTGATGTGTCTTGTAACGGTGTTGACGATTTATCTCGTCGTGGATTTTTTCGAAAAATTAAGAAAATTTTTAAAATATGATGCGGACTTAACGGTTATTTTTAGCTTTTTTGTCTATCGAATCCCTGAAATTGCCTTTTTACTGGCCCCGCTGGCGGCCCTGATGGCCTCAATTTTGACGGTTGGTGGGCTTAACCGGACTCGTGAAATTACGGCGATGCGCAGTTGCGGGTTAAGTTTTTATCAAATTGCCATTCCCTTTTTTGTTTTTGGTGCGCTCGTGAGTGTCGTGGGTCTGAGTTTGACGGCTGTGTTGATTCCTCTGGCCAATATCAAAGCCGAATATGTCCAATCGGTCCTGATTCAAAATAAACCAGAGCCCCTCTCACTCACTCCGGAAGGTTTGTGGCTCAGGGTGGGACGAAATCACCTTTTGCGTATTGATTCGGTGACAGAGGATGGACATCGTTTGAATGGTATTCACCAGTACACACTCGATGATCGCTTCAATCTCAAGGGAATTCTTGAAGGGGAATGGGCAACATTTGTCGATGAGGAATGGGTGATTGAGCATGTGATTCAACGAACATTTCAGGAAGAAGAACGCATGCAAGTGAATGGCATGCCACGGCAGGTGTTGCGCCTCTCTCTCACGCCTGATGATTTTCAGAATTGGCTATCTCAGTCTCCAGAGCACATGTCGTTGTATGAATTGCATGATTATATTCAGAGAGTAATTGAAGATGGCCATAGTCCTCATCGTTTTTTAACTGATTATTGGGCTCGTTTTGCGTACTCCATCGTTCCTCTGGTGATGACATTGCTAGGGATCTCGGTGAGTCTTCGAGGAAGTGGTGTGCGTGGGGTGGGAGTGGCGAAAGGGCTTGGGCAAACTCTGGCAATTGGATTTTTCTTCTGGGCCGCACATTCCGTGGGTATTGTTTTAGGACGCAATGGAGCGGTGTTACCGATCATTGGTAGTTGGATTGCCACAGCCATGTTTTTGGTCATCGGAATTAACCTTTTTTTGAAGCTAAAATGAGGGAATCGCGATTGCCTTGAAGATTGCTCCGAAAAATGTGTGATTGAAAATTTCGTCTTTGTTTGCTGGCACCATTAGTGTTTGTTCCTGATGCTGTGCAATGTATGAATTTGTCAATTTCCCTCATGAACACGCAAGGTTTTTTCTTAACTCCCCCTGTCTTGAATCCGATAACACTTGCACAGAGACAGAGCTTGAAGGGTAGAGGAGGCCCCAATGCTTTCAGGCAGACAGTGGATCGGAAATTTCAAAAACTCACCACTTACATAAGGTTGTGATTATCGGATAACAAATTCAACAGGTGACAAGGGCAAACTATCCGTGAGGGTAGGGCGCAAAGCCAAGAAACCCTGAGAGCGTGGTTGTTTTAGGGTTCGTCTGGTTACCGAACTGTGTTGGTAGGTCCATGCGTTCGTTCATGCGCCCATTCCCTGGAATTGGGCGCTTTTTTTTTGGTCACAAGGAAAGGCCGAAATATGGACGATGACGCGCAACATTTCACAGAGCCAGCAATTGGCATCAAAGAGCTCGACTCGTCTTGCCTTGGCTCAGTTAGTCAGGACAAAGCAGAAAATGGAGAAGCGCAGGACCGGCTTGATCAGGAACATGTTACTCGGATTTTATTGGAGTTTCTCCCGATCATTCGCCGGATGGCTGGAGTTATGGCGTTCAAGAATCCCTTTTCCCTGGATGTCGAGGATTTGACGAGCGCCGGGGCAATGGGTTTGTTGTCCGCGTTAAAGCGCTATGATCCAACACGGGATATCAAATTTAGAACATTTGCCGAATATCGCATCCGTGGCATGATGTTAGATGAAATTCGGGCAATGGATTGGGTTCCTCGGTCTGTTCGATCCCGTCGAGATCAAGTGCGACAAATTGTTGAAGAACATCTTCAGAAAAACGGGACGCCACCGACTTCACAGGAATTGGCTGCGCTATTGGGCGTTCCCATTGATGAAATAGAGGGAGTGGGAGGGTGTGATCCTCGTCTAATTAGTCTGGACGAGCCGGTTGGGCAAGGGGAAGATGAATGTACGCTTCGTGATGTTTTGCCGGATGTTAACTATCTGGACCCTTTTGTGGCCTGTGCGGACGCAGAAATGAAGGCGGCATTATCAGCGGCCCTTGAGACATTATCGGCACGCCAGCAAGAAGTACTTCAGTCCTATTATCACACCGGATTAACGATGAAGGAAATTGGTCACCAAATGGGGCTTACCGAATCTGGCGTCTGTCGGGTGCATTCCGGTGCACTCCGACATTTACGCATAGAGTTGAAACGTATTGAGGATGGGGGATGCAGTGCGACTCGGCCTAAGAATTTACGAAAAACGCGTGCAGGCAATGACTAGTTAAATGGTGTGCTTATTAAAGAATTCGTGTCCGCCAATTTGGGCCACTTTTCGGTTGACCTGAGCCCAATGGGGGGTCTTGACCAGTTTGGGATTATAAAACAGCACAGCCCCATCCACTACCTTCCGACCGTCTTGCACAAGCCTCCAGGCTAATAAACTTTCTTGCATTTTTCGATTCGTTTGATCAAATTTCACTTCGTTTGGATTCCGCCCGATCCATGGCTCAAACTGTTTGGCACGAAGAACCGTGCCTTTGACCGTGCCATCGCTGTGGTATTTGTGAGTCATCCGGTTCCGAATGACGGCCGCAACGCCTAACTTTCCAGCAAAACTTTCCCCACGGGCTTCCAGGTAGATTGTTAGGGCGGCTAATGTATCGTCGCTGTGGGTGGAATCCTTCGTCTGGGTCATTTCTAGCGGCAATGATGAGTCAGGCGAAGAAGACGAAAGAACCAAAGCGATATCAGCCGAATTTACGTGAGTAGGGGAGACCGGGATTAAGCATAAAAAGAAGCTTTCTAGGCCAATGATGAGTATAAAAGGCAAAAGTCTTTTGTTTTGTTTCATTTTATCCCTTTTTTAGTGGTGATGGGTTTAAATTGTTTGCGCGTTGTTTTTTTTAATAAAGGAGCTAAGTTCAATGTAATGCTTTTTGGATAAAATCTTTCGCAAGGTATATGCCAGTGAAGTTTTAGATTGTTCAATGGCTCGTTTTTATGGGAGTCTTGTATTATTGTAGTGGGGAGTTTGGTGTTAGGCCTTTTGGATTTTTATAAATTACAAGTGGCCTTCCCTACAGCATTATGTCGTGGTTCCGGGACATCATAGACAAGGGCAAACGGTTTTTTTTTAATAGGCATTGGAAACAAAGAGATTTCGGGATTCTCCTACTGATTAAAAATCCGACAATCTTAAAACTGGGTAATTGAATCAGCGGAAAATGGGATGAACAACCTGGGAATCTATCGAGAATGCTGCATATTGCATGATTTTAGTGAGGGAGGAGATCATGAGGGCTTTGTCGGCGAGCAAAAGAGCATGGGAACTGATGGTGTGTTTCGGCGTGGGAGTAATTCTTCTGGTTACGTTGCCGCATTCCAATGGTTGGGCTCAGTCAGACCAAATTCCTATCCTGACTAGTAAGCCTCTCGCGCATGCTAAAGTGTTTTTGAGTGCCGGAGATTACCGGCGAGCGGTGGAGGCTTGCCAAAAAAATATTGACCGCAATCCCTCGGTTGAAGCGTACGTTTATTTAGCCTACGTATATCAGGCAATTGATGGTTATTTAGGATCATTAGCGAAGCAGGAGGATTATGTGAAAGTAGAGCAGTTAGCTTTGAATTTGACCGCACGGGACATTCTTGATCTCATTGATCCGCCAAATGCCATGCCTCGTATGGCGCAAGAGCTTATTCATGAAGGCATTCGACAACAATTTGACGTGACAGCAGCGATGGCCAATCGGTTGAGTCGGACACAGACGGAAGAATTATGGGCACAACAAACCCGGTGGCGCGAATTGAATCCTGATTCATGGTGGACCGGCACACCGGATGAATGGCAGTGGTGAATTCGGTTCCTGTCATTTCTGCGAGTGTTAGAGATCCCTCAAATCATAGGGGGTAGCCCTCATTAGCTAGCTAAGCCTGTATGAATGAGTTGACAGTCCGACAAGAGCGGTTTTAGGATGCCATCAGAGCTGGGCATTTTGTCGTATTTATCCAAGGAGGCAGTCAGTGTCTGATTTAGTGGCCAAAGCGGATGCAACGAATTGGGATGGGGAAGTGCTGAAATCTTCAGAGGTGGTCATGGTGGATTTCTGGGCGGTCTGGTGTGGACCCTGTCAAATGGTGGCCCCAATCGTCGATGAGCTCGCACAGGAGTATCAAGGCAAGCTTAAAGTCATGAAGCTCAACACCGATGATGCCCCCGAGGTTGCGGGACAATACCAAATCATGAGCATTCCCAGTATCCTCTTTTTTAAGGGTGGCCAAGTTGTCGAAAAAATTGTTGGAGCAAGACCAAAGCAACAATTTAAACAAATCATTGACTCGCTCCTGGCTCAATCTACTTCCCCTGCCTGATCAGTGGGGCCGATGACTCGGTGTTATGCTGACCGAGCTGCGTATTTCCAATTTTGCTCTCATTGATCAACTTCATCTGGAGCTCCCGCCTGGATTTCTTGTCCTGACGGGGGAGACCGGAGCTGGAAAATCTCTCCTCATTGATGCCCTGGTATTACTTACCGGCGGGCGAGCCTCTGCAGAGCATATTCGGTTTGGTGCTGACGAAGCCCTGTTAGAAGCCTGTTTTATTCTTCCCGCGACACATCATCTCACAATCAGGTTACAACAGGACGGATACCTCCTGCCGGATCAACAGGACCTTATCGTTCGTCGGTTGTTGTCGCGGTCAGGAAAGAACCGCAATTTCCTCAATGGGCAACTGGCCCCTCTTCAAACGATTCAAGACATTGGTTCCCAGTTGGTAGATATCCATGGCCAACATGACCAGCAATCACTGCTTTCCGCTAAGACCCAGCTCAAATTGCTGGATGCATTTGGAAATCTTGAGGATGTCGTAGGTCGCTATCAACAGATGCATCGTGAATGGTTTGAGAAAAAGGCGGCTCTGGATGAATACGTAGGGAAGATACGGGATCAAGCCAATAGGCAGGATATCCTTCAATACCAATATGACGAGTTGGTCAAGATGCAGTTGCAGTCTGGAGAAGAAGAGTCCCTAAGCCAGGAATACCATCGATTGAAACATAGCGGTCGATTAGGAGAGTTATCGAATCAAGCTTTTACTGCGTTATATGAAGGAGAACGATCTGTTCTGGATCACCTGGGTGAGGTGACTGAGCGGGTACAAGAACTTGCGAAAATTGATGGGCAAGGTGAACCATGGGTCCCATTGTTGGAAGCAGCGACCGTGGCGTTGCGGGAGGTGACGGATAATCTTCGAGATTATCGGAATCAGATAGAGTATGACCCGGAGCGAATGGATCTGATTGATAGTCGGTTGGCCGGTCTTCAGCGGCTTAAAAAGAAATATGGAAAGCCGATCGAAGATTTAGTGGAACTTACCACTATCCTGAAGCAAGACTTGGCGTTACTCCAAAATGGAGAAGAGCAAGTGGCGCATTTGCAAGCAGAAGTGACCAGTCGATATGAATCGATGAAGGCCTCGGCTGAAGAATTATCGGCCAGGCGGAAAACAGTTGCGAAGCATTTGGTCAAGGAGATCAAGCAGGAATTAGCGGCTCTGAAAATGTCGACAATGGAGGTGCAGGTTAATATTGAGATGGCCAATGGAGATACCGGAATTGGTTTGACAGGAATGGATCGTGTTGAGATGCTCCTGGCTCCCAACCCGGGAGAACCGCTCATGCCATTGGGCCGAATTGCATCGGGTGGAGAATTGTCTCGAATCATGTTGGCCTTAAAAACCGTGTTTGCGGAGAATGATCGGACACCCGTCGTTATTTTCGATGAAATTGACAGTGGTATAGGCGGGGAAGCGGGAATGGTCATGGGGAGTCGTTTGCGTCAATTGGCGAAATTTCATCAAGTATGTTGTATCACCCATCTCCCACAGATTGCCTCGCAGGCTCATGCACAATTTGTGGTGGAGAAAACAACGCTAGATGACCGAACGCTGACGAAAGTACATGAAGTCACTGGAGTACATCGGGAAACCGAAATCGCTCGCATGTTGGGTGGCGGCACCCTGACCCCAACCATCAGAAAGACCGCCGGTGAAATGCTGGATCGGGGAAGCAGCCCTCACGTAGGCGTCGGTCTCCAAAAGCCAAGAAAGAAACCTGCCAAGACCTAATCTAATTTCGAATGAGCCGGTACATTCAGGTAGCCATTCATGAACGGGTGGATAACTTATTCTCTGTCTGAGAGAATTGTTAAGATTCGGGTTTCTCAAAAACCTCATAACCATTCATTGTGAAGCTAACGCATAGTCTCAGCTAAAAGTCCCGTCGGCACAATGGATGAAAAGTCGTTCGTTGGGAAGATCCAATCGATAAAAAGGTGAACGCCATGCCCTACGACATCGACGACCGCGGTCCTCTTAGTATCGTCGACCTCGATCCGTTAAACCGGCAGATTCTGGTCTTTCATCAAGGTAAAGCGTGTTCACTCGATGCCTTAGATGCAGGGTTGAATGTACCGCAAAATGTCGATCAGTGTGAGATGAGGCTGAAGGAATTGTTTTATTATCGTTTCGTGAGAATGTGGTGAAAGGCATGTTAAACTAGGGTCAATGATGGTTTTAAAAAAAATGGATCAGCGTAAATGTTGGAGCGTGGAGGAATGAAGGAGATTGCATATGCTCGATCCAACGGTAAATGACATTGATCAACTGTTGACTGAGACGATCCAGACTCTCAAGCTTGAGGAGGTTTCCCGTCACTATCGGGATCAGGGTGAGTTTGTGGCTTTGGAGCATTTCATGCCCACTCAGGTTGTTCAGGAGTTTATGCGGGAAGTAGAGCGCGTGCGGCCCCAGATCAATCGAAATTTTATACCAGGGCATAAAAAGGGGGGAAGTGTCAGCTTTTATCTTCTGCAGCAATCAGCTCCCGCAATTCTTGCGTTCTATCAGCATCAGGGTTGGATTAATCTCCTGAGCCAGATTGCCGGAGTTCCGTTAATGCTGTGCCCTGAAGAGGATCCCCATTCCTGTGCGCTGTATTTTTATACCGAGGCAGGAGACCATATCGGGTATCATTATGACACCTCATATTACAAAGGTGAACGATTTACGGTATTACTGGGTTTGCAGGATCAATCGAGCAGTCGACTGGTCTGCCGTCTCCATACCAAGGAACAGGGTCGAGAGGTTAAAGAACTATCCCTCAGGACTGACCCCGGCACATATATTTTCTTTAATGGCGATAAATTGCATCATGCCGTGACGCCGCTTGGGGCTGGGGAAGAGCGGATTGTGCTGACGCTCCAATACGTCACTAATCCCTCAATGGGGCTGGCTCAACGCTGGTTCTCAAATATGAAAGATGCTGTGGGATATTTTGGATGGTCGGCCATGTTTCGAAAACCTCACCGTTAAAGACTGGTTCCATATCCTTCCTCAGTGCAACCCAATCAACACCACGGTTGTATTATCTTCTCCACCTAATTGGTTGGCAGTACCCACAAGTGTACGACATATGGCTTCAGCGTGCGGAGCTTCCTGGCTGACAATCGTTTGAATCTCCTGATCAGTCAGCATTTTGGTGAGCCCGTCCGAACAAAGCAGAATGAGGTCTGAGGGTTCAAGCGGATAGGTTTGAACGGTGGGTTGTGCCTCAGGATCGATTCCCAGGGCTTTGGTCAACACATGACGAAGAGGGTGTGTGCGAACCTGTTCAGGGGTAATGAGGTTAAGGGCCAAACGCTCCTCCATGAGGGTATGATCTTTTGTCCAGAGCGAGAGCGAACCCTGTCTGAAAAGATATGCCCGGCTGTCGCCGGCATGAGCTACACTGGCCTGAAATCCCGTCGGGGAACGACTGATGGCGACCACGACAATGGTTGTCCCCATTCCTTTCAGTCGTTCATTTTCTGCGGCTTCCCGTCGAATCCTTTCATTCGCAGACTCAAGGCCTTGATTCAGCACCGATTCTAATTTTTCAGGTTGAACGTATTCAGAGGTTTCAGTCGCCCGTTGGGTTCGAATGACATCGGGAATAGTTTTAACCGCAATTTGGCTGGCCAATTCTCCCCCAGCATGTCCGCCCATTCCATCTGCCAATACCCATAGTTGTAGGGTGTTGTCGATCGAAAACGCATCCTGGTTGAGTTTTCTCACCAGACCAATATGCGTTAGTCCTATGCCAGTCCATTTGTTAGATGGTTGCGCTGATGTCATAGAGAAGCAATGAATTCCGGGATTCCATGGCGTTGGGCCAGACGGTTGTAAATAAGGTCGGCCAAAGGCTCAAGATTTTTGCAATCTGCTTCATTATATCGGATAAGTATCTCTCTAGAGGCCGCTTGTCCGAGTTGCCATTCTTCCCACAGACGGACGGCATCCCACCCCGTGAGTCCTTCCAGCGAAGCCGGGCGATAGCAGCCTATTTCCGTCTCAATCGCCTTCAGTCCACCTTTTAAACCAAGGCGTCTGGCCGAAAAACACAAGTCGATATGAGGATGGTCAAGAATCAAGTCTGGGTATTTGGCCTTCAAAAATGGCAGGTCAAAACCTGAGCCAAAGAAGGTTACGAGAACATCGTAGGAGGCAAATTCGGCTTGCAACCGCTCCCCGGATAAGTTTTCTCCCCGAATGAAGGTTGTCATGCGACCTTTTCCGTAAATACCCACCACCGTGATCTCGCCATCGGGCAATGGGATTCCATTTGTCTCAATATCCAGAAACGCAGCCTGAGATCGAAAGTTAGGATAAAGACGCCAGTGGTCGCGCGCTTTCAGGATGTGGGTAAAGAAGCGGGAATTCTGCGCTTTCCACTGTTTTTGCGCCTCCAGAATGGCCTCATCGTACTGCGCTTTCCGAAACGAAGAAATGCGGGGAGCGATAGTTTTCTCGAGAAAAGCATCCCATGTGCCAATACCATCCCCCCACCAGAGACGTTCGGTAGATTCTCCAATACCAGGTAAAAAAAGAAATGTGGATTGTAACATGTGTCTAAACAGGAAATGGGCTTAATTCTAACCTTGATTTCACCAAGAGGACAAGCTACATTCGAAGCAATCTTTAGATCGTATTTCATTCGAAACCTTAGAGAGAATATATGGAATTCAGTCCACAGAAAATCAAAATGACCATCGGTGGGATACAAGTTATTGCACAACTGAAGCCGAATCGAACCGCACAGGCTGTGGTTGACGCCCTGCCTGTTGAGGTGCCCGTGAATCAATGGGGAGAAGAGTTTTATTGCAACATGCCGGGTGTCAAGGATTATCGGGAGGTGGCCACCACACAGGTGAAAGTCGGTGATGTGGCGTTTTGGGGAATGGGGGGAATGTTGGCCGTCTTTTTTGGGCGTACTCCCATGAGTCTTGGCGATGATCCGGTTCCGGCTGATCGGGTGAATGTTATTGGAAAAGTGATAGGTGATCCGAGAGTGTTGATGGAGGCCACAGGGGCTTCCCTCATGAAAGTGGAACGGCTTCCTGAAGGAACCTGATGCGACTCAATAAAGTTCGCGTGCATCAGATGGCCGTCTCAGTCATTGAACGATTGCAGTCGAGTGGATTGTTGGAAATTCACGGAAAATCTGAAGTGGTCATTCAAAAATTGGAATCAGCAATTGTATCCGAGTTGCAGGTGGAAGATCGGTTGAATGCGGATGTCCGGGAAATGTTGAAAAAATTTGAACGGGAGTTTGCGGAAGGTCGAGCGGATTATCAGAAAATGTTTACGATGGTGAAACAAAAGCTCATCAAAGACCGCGGGGTCATTTTATAGGGCAGACGGAAGAATGTGATTAATGCCTGAACGACTGGATTGATGATGAATACTCCCATCCTCAGCGACGAAAAACAGACACATCTTGCACATGTGATTCTGACCAATGTCACAGAAATGTCCGAGGTGAAGATGATCGGCGATACTGCTCACGCCCTTCGTGAAGTGAAGCGTGTGTTGGCCGAGCACATGAAAGCTGAAGAGGAGTTGGTTCAAAAGGTTCGAGGTCGATTGCAATCGTATTCCCGGCCGGTTCCGGAAGGTTCTCAAGAGTGGGATGTCCTTTATCAAAAAACCTACCAGGAAGAATTACGTAAGCGGAACCTAAGCTGAAGAATTGCTCTTTTCCCCCTCCCTCCAGATTTTTAAATTCCTGTGAGTGTGCCCCAATCCTTTTTTAGCCCTGATTCTTATCCCTGGAACTCTCCAGAGGGCCAATGGTATGGTTTGGTAGGGTCACCCTGATGAATGATCGTGAAAAGACGATGCATGCTCTTGGAGCCGCCACTCTCTCCATTTTACCGGGGATCGGCCATCTATACTTAGGTGTCAAACGCGGGAATATTTTCTTGGTCTGTGGGATTCTTTTAATGATCATTTCCAAGCTTTTCTGGCCGACAGGATGGTTAATTTACATGCAATTTGCCATTCTGGCAGGCTTCGATGCGTTTGCATTTGGCAAACGCGGGAGAGGATTGTTTTGATATCTGCCAGGTATATGGAGATCGTAGAATGAAGCAATGCGATCGTCACGTGCTTATCTTTGTCCGATTAAGTCTGGCTCTGTGCCTATTGGTGCCCGGGATAGGATTGACGGCCTCGCTGGCTCAGGCCGCGAATGTGTCAGTGACCGATTTACTCACATCTCCAGGAAAGACCATTCAATTACAGGCGCGCTTAACCAATCCTGAGGCAGAAGGGGAAATCGGTTTGGCCGATCAGCCTTTGGAATTTATTGTTCATGGCCGGACAGTTGGGCAGGCGAATACCGACGCGAAAGGGTGGGCACGGCTTGACTTTGCTCCCAGTATGCGGGGGAATTTACCGATCATTGTGAAAGTAGTGACGACATCGAAGGTGGATGCCATCCAAGGGAAAGGGGTCCTCTTATCCTGGGAACGGCGCCGTCCCATATTGCTGATTGACCTGGCGGTGTTAGTGGAAGGAGAGGTGGTCACGGAACCGCCTCCGCCTGAACTTTATAATGATCCCGGGCTCATATTAGGAAATGCCCATCCTGCAGCGGCTTCGGAATTAGGCAAGCTAGCTGAATTCTATTACAACCTTGTGTATCTGGACTTGACCGGGCGAGGGCATCTTGAAGATATTCAGGATTGGGTGCGGGAGCATCAATTCCCTCCAGGAATGATTAGGATCCTTTCGAAGACGCCCACGGCATTGACCGAACTTATACACGATCTAAAAAAAGAGGGTTGGGAAAAAGTGAGTGGTGGCATTGGGCGCACGGCAGATTTTGCGGAAGTTCTCGTTCAAAATAGGTTGCAAACCGTGATTTTGCCCTTGCCACAGACAGAGGACCGGTTTCCACGCAGGGCCATTGTCCTCAATGATTGGTCACGTGTCCGACGGCATCTTTGATGACGACAGTGAGCAAAGAGCCGGGCGATGAATGATCCGGTGAGGAAGGTTTATATTTCTCGATGCATATAACTTTCTGCTCATGTGATAGATCGTAGGGGAGATGCTCCGTTGAAAGCCGCACGACCTAAAACCCGTTTTGTGTGTCAGGAATGTGGACATCAAGGCGTCCGCTGGAGCGGCCGGTGTCCGGAATGCGCGCAATGGAATTCCTTACGGGAAGAGGTTGATCGAGATCTTTCAACTCTTCAACAGCGAAGTGTCGCTGGGGGAACACCAGAGGCTGTTCCTATCAGCTCAATAGTGCAGACTCAGGAGTTTCGTCTTCAGGCTGGCATTGAAGAATTGAATCGAGTGCTTGGTGGGGGAGTGGTTCCGGGATCGGTTATCTTGATTGGAGGTGATCCTGGAATTGGTAAAACGACACTCCTGCTCCAAACCCTCGCCTCCTTGGGAACGGCCAGACAGGTCGGGTTGTATGTATCGGGAGAAGAATCCCCTCAGCAAATTAAAATGCGGGCGGATCGCATAGGTATTCAATCGCCCAACCTGTATGTCGCTGCCGCGACATCCCTGGAAGAAATTTTCAAAGTGGCTGAGCAGATGAATCCCGGTGTCATCGTCGTGGATTCCATCCAAACAGTCTTTACCCAGGAGCTCACATCAGCGCCGGGTAGTGTCAGCCAGGTTCAGGAGGTGGGCTGTCGTCTGATGTGGTTTGCCAAGCGGACGCATGTCCCTATTTTTATTATCGGGCATGTGACGAAAGAAGGAGTGATTGCCGGGCCAAGGCTTCTGGAGCATATTGTCGATACGGTGTTGTATTTCGAAGGAGATAAAGGACAGAGCTATCGAATTCTTCGGGCGGTGAAAAATCGGTTCGGGCCGACCAATGAAATCGGGGTCTTTGAAATGAAGGATGAGGGACTGACCGAGGTTGGGAATCCCTCAGAACTATTTTTGACGGGGCGAATCGGACATGGCGCCGGGTCTGTGGTCGTGTCCAGCGTGGAAGGCTCTCGGCCTTTATTAGTGGAATTGCAGGCTCTGGTAGCGGAGACGACCTACCCTATGCCGAAACGTATGGCCAAAGGTGTAGAAGTGAATCGGGTGTCTTTGTTGTTGGCCGTCCTGGAAAAGCGACTCGGGTTGCACTTTGCCGGATACGATGTGTACGTAAATGTGGTGGGGGGGCTTCGGATCGATGAGCCAACGGTTGACGTGGGCATCGTATGTGCTGTGCTTTCGAGCTTTCGAGAGTTGGCACTGGACTCGCGATTGGTTGTGATGGGAGAAGTCGGGTTAGGCGGAGAAGTTCGGCCGGTACAGCATGCGGACCTGCGCATCCGTGAGGCGATGAAATTGGGGTTTCAGCGTTGTGTGGTGCCTGAACCGAATCTGAACCAATGGAAACCTGTGGCTGGCATGGAAGTCGTGGGGATTCGTGACATTGGCGACATTTGGGAAACGGTTGTCAGTCATGCCTCATAAATGGTACCTGCAGGCGGACTGTATACGATGAAGGCTACAAGTCGATGGGCGCTCTTGCCGGTGGTGCTGCTCGTCGGATGCGCCGGAATGTTCCAAGGACCGTTACGACCGCTCGAAGACGGGCAAGAGCAACAGGTACTTCAAGCCTTGCGTCAAAAGGAATTGACGATTCTCACCCTACGAGGATTATTTCACGGATCAATTTCCGGTTCCGGCGTTCCTCTTTCTCAAAATATTCTTGGAACGGTTTCGTACGTGCGTCCCGATGTTCTGGATCTGAAAGGGTTTATTCGAATGGGCGTGCCCGTGATGGATTTTCATCGCAAGGGGAACGAGTATGAACTGTATTTTCCCGCTGAAGGTAAGGTGGTCATCGGAAAAGTTGATGATACCCAGGAGCGCACAGCATGGGATCACACCGTGATGCTGAGTATTCGTGCCCTGGATGCCGTGTTAGGAAAGATTTCCGGGGGATCAAGTAAAGAGGCCCGTGTGTGGAAAAGCAACGAACGTTATCGCATTGATCTTCCTGAAAACCAATCCTCAGCCACGGCATCTCCAGACGATTTCACCGTCAGGACCTGGGTGGATGCCCAGACCATGGACCTGATATCTATTGAATATCGACGCTCGTTTGATGATATCGTCGTGTCCGTGGAATGTGAAGATTATCGAGAGGTGCAAGTGACGACTACCGAAGAGAGTTTACCTGTTCGATTGCCTTTTCTTGTGCGGGCGACAGATTATCGACCCAGCGGAGGATCCATTACCCTGCACTTCAAGGAATTTATCGTCAATGCGGCCTCGTAGTTGTCCTTATGCGTCAAGCCACCACTAATCAGCAAGTCGGGAGTCAATAAGCTCTATGCTGTTTTTAGCTCTGGAGTCCGCCACCTCTCATCAGAGTGTGGCCGTCTTTCGCGACGAACAGTTGTTAGGTAGTCTGGACTGTGAGTCAGGCCAACCTCTGACCCCGCAACTCATCCCCACAATCGATCGGCTGTTATCCTCGGTCTCTTTGCATTTATCCAATCTGGAAGGTTTGGTGGTTTCCATAGGTCCGGGGACTTTCACCGGATTACGAGTGGGCCTGGCGACCATGACGGCCTTTCGGATGGCTTTACAGATTCCTTTGGTTGGGGTTTCCACACTCGAAGGGCTTGCCTGGAATCATCCTGTTACCGATCTCCCTCTGCTCAGCACTATCGGTATTCGCCAGGGAGTCGTGTATTGGGCACTGTTCCGTTGGGAAAATCAACAGATGGTATGCGTGAAAGAGTCTCAAATCGGGGATATCATTGATGTCTGCGGTGCCCTGTCCGAACCCACCATTGTGCTCGGAGATGGGTGGATGCAGAACCGGACGACTCTCCTTTCAAAAGGATTCTCTCTTCTCGAAGCTCCTTCCGAGGTGCAATGGCCATCGGCCAAAGGGACCGGAATGGCAGGACGGGTACTGCTGGAACGAGGCGTTCTCCTTCCTCAAGGTTGCACCCCACAGTATATTCAGCCATCGTATGCAGAGATATCAAAAACAAAAAGCGTGAATCCCATCAAGTGAGAATTCTTGGATATCTGTTCGTGCGACCATAGAGGAGCGAGGGATGTTCACAAAGGACCGGCTCGTGGGTACTGATCCATTTCACAATGAGGCCATTCGATTAGCCACATTGGCAGATTTGGATGCATTGGTGAGTCTGGAAGAGTCCTGCTTTGCTGTCCCCTGGTCGAGAAAAAGCTTTGAAGTCGAATTGGACGGGAATTCTTTCAGCCAAATGCTTGTTATCCCAGGGCCAAAGGAACAGCCGGAAATTCCCTTGCTGGCCTACATCTGTGTATGGGTGATCTTTGAAGAAATCCGCTTTTTAAATCTGGCGGTTCACCCTCATTTTCGTGGAAATGGATTGGCTAAGCAGTTAATTCTAGAAGCATTATGCATCGGGAGTGCTCAGGGATGTTGTCGGGGGATGTTGGAGGTTCGGGACTCCAATCAGATGGCCAAAAAGCTCTATGAGTTCTTTAAATTTAAGGAATATGGCAGAAGGAGTTCCTACTATACGAATCCTAGCGAGGATGCTATCCTTATGATTCTGGAACCGATTTCAGGGGAAATTTCCGATAAAAATGATTTAGGGGAAATTCAGGTCGAATGCAAATAGGAGACGCTTGCCGGTTCAATCACTACTAACACGGGAGGGCACCGAAAGTGACGGACGAACAAATCGCCGAAAATTTGCGGTCATCCAATGTGGAGTATCAGGAGTTGGAGGAATCCCATCACCGGTTGGATCTGGAACTCCAGCAGTTATTGAAACATCATGTGTTGACTCCTCAGGAAGAAATTCTAAAAAAACATTTACAGAAAGAAAAGCTTGGCAAGAAAGATCGAATGGCTGCCCTGATTCGTGACCATCGTGCCTCATGTGATAATGCCAACACACCTGGATAATCCGAACGGCTGCTTCGCACGCTAAGCCCCACTTTCTAATGGCTGCCTTTTCCCCTACCATGGCCATGAATGCGGTGGTGCATCCCCTTCAGCGCCACATTCGTGATATTAAACGCCGATTATTGATCGTGGGAGCCACGATCATGGTGTTTTTTGTTATAGCGTTTTCATACTCTTCTATTCTGATCGATTGGTTTAAACGGCCCTTTGAAGATGATCTGATTTTTTATGCCCCGGCCGAGGCATTATTTGCCTCCATTAAAATTTCTTTTATGGCGGCGGTGATTGCCAGTGTCCCAATCATTCTGTACCAATTTTGGAAATTTATTGAGCCGGCGTTGCTTCAGAAAGAGCAACGATGGGCGGTGCCGCTCTTCTTCCTCGGGTTGGGGTTTTTCCTCTTGGGGTTGGCTTTTTGCAATATGGTGATCCTCCCGTTGGTCATCGACTTTTTTGTGACGTTTGGCATGGATCGAGCCATTACGCCGGAATTAGCCGTCGGAACTTATGTCGACTTTAACGTCAAGTTTCTCCTGGCGTTTGGCTTTGCGTTCGAAATTCCACTGGTGATTTCTCTTCTGTCTCGTGCAGGAGTCATTCAGGCGTCTGTCCTCATGCGGTTCCGCAAACATGCCGCTCTGGTGGCGTTGATTCTTTCGGCCGTGATTACGCCGGATGCGACAATGTTCACCATGTTATTAATGGCCGTTCCCTTGATCCTACTGTATGAGATAGGCATTTGGGGTGCAAAGGTCTTTGGGCGTGTTCCTCAATCGGCAGGGGAAAAGAGTCAAGCAACCGAGGGGGATGAGGGCGTGGACGATGAAGAGAAAGGCTAAACGGATGGGATCAGGTATCCGATCGACACAAGGACAAAAACCTCTATGGAATTGTCTTGTGGGCACAGTTGCTTCGCTCTGGCTTATGGGGTTTTCCGGATTTGGAGACAGTCGTCCTCTGTTATCGTCGGTATATCCGGTCTCGAATATTCCCTCTCTTCATCCTGATGACTCTGAAAATACCCACCAAGGGTTTGCCCCGAGTATTCAAACCCTTGTGGTAACTCCGGACGGAGTGGTCTATGCGGGATCCTTTGGAATGGGGCTGTTTCGGAGCCAGGATAAGGGGAAATCCTGGGACGCGTTGAATCGAGGTTTGACGGACCCATTTTTACTGTGTCTTACGGTGACTCCAGGGAAGCACATCTATGCCGGGACGATGCGTGGTGGGGTCTATCGTCTTGGGCTCAAGGGTACGACTTGGGAGTCCATTGGAACAGGATTACATGAGGCGGAAGTCAAATCATTCCTGGTTCACGGGGATGCCGTATATGCGGGAACAGGAACCGGGGTGTACCGGTGGGTAGAAGCCGAAAAACAGTGGGTCATCGTCGGAGCCGGATTGGATCGAATTCTGGTTCCTGGTCTGGCCATCATGGATGATGGGAAACTTTTCGCCGCGACTTCTGGCAAAGGGCTTTTTCATCTGGAGACTCAACAGGCTTCTCCCGCTAAATGGGTGGACTCCCAATCCATATTTGTCGATCCACGGGAACGGTTGCCACATCGCTATCTTCGAGTCATTGCCGTCAATGAGGCCCAACACATTTTTTTAGGAACACAGGATGGAGGGATCTTCCGGAGTACGGATCGTGGTCAATCCTGGTTGTCACTCAGCCGGAATCTCCCCAATGATTCAATTAGAAGCATTGTCCCCGATCATGAAGATATTATTGTGGCCACTGGAAATGGAATTTTCCGATGGAAGACTGATCAGCAACAATGGGTGGGCATGAACACCGGGTTGACTAACCTGGCTATTCAAAGCCTCACGCTATCGGATGCCGGGGAGTTATATGCCGGAACCAGTAGTGGAGCATTTCGAAGTCAAGACGGGGGTGCGCATTGGACGAATATTAGCCAAGGGTTGGGTGTCCAGTTGGTTCCCAAAGGCCCTTATGAATAAATCCAGGTAACGGAAAGGACGGGAGATGAGCGACGCAACTCAGAAAGATCAGACAATCACTATCCATATTCAGGTGAACGGCGATTCCTGGGGTGATATCCACTTAAGGCTTTTTTCGGATGTCGCGCCCAATCATGTTCAGAATATGCTGAAATTAGCCAAAGAAAAGTTTTATGACGGCACGACGTTTCATCGGGTGATTCCCAACTTTATGATTCAAGGGGGAGATCCCAATAGTAAGGAGCAGGATCGTTCACGCCATGGAATGGGTGGCCCGGGCTATCGAGTCGATGCGGAATTTAGCTCCACGCCTCATAAGCGAGGGACGCTATCGATGGCGAGATCGCAAGATCCTAATAGCGCGGGTTCCCAATTTTTTATTTGTGTAGCAGATTCGAGTTTTTTAGATGGTCAATATACTGTGTTTGGTGAGGTGGTGAGTGGAATGGAGACAGTTGATCGAATCGTCAATGCTAAGCGGGATGCCAATGATAATCCTATTGATCGGATTGAAATGACCATGAGTGTCCCTGAAGCGAATGCCTAAGAAGTGGGGGCGGGTCTGGCCTTGGTGTCTCCTTGGTGGATGGCTATTGGCGGGTTGTGTTGCTCCACCGTTCTATTCCTACCTGGTCTACGAAAATCCCACATCGTTTGTTCGACTTGAGGTTTCCCCTTGGGTCGACACTGATGTTCCTCAGACATTGAACGAGCATCCTGCCACCATGTCTCGACATCAAATGATCGAGGCCCTGAGCGGATTGCGGGTGCGTGAGTATCGTTCAGGCCCCATCCGATGGGTCCGTGGCCTTGCGGATCCTGAGCCGGCGTTCTTGAAGGAGGAAATAGAATTGTTAGCCCCACGTTTACTCGATGGACTAGGGTTAGCTGTTCCCCAGGAACTGGTTACGTTTTACATCAGTCATCCGGTGAATGCTACGAAACGGGAAGTGACCTCGGGAGGGATGTATGTCAGAGATGGGCATCTCCACGTCATCATCAGTAATCACCGAGCAACGTATGAAATTCCCCCTGCAGGGCTGATCTATGATCGGCGGTATCCGTTGTTTTCTCTGGCTCCCCTTGATGTAGATTTACTTTATGATTCAGAAGAGACGGTGATGCCAAAAGAGAAAAAGTTTTGGGAAACTATTTTGGGGGATGAGCACAGCGGTGAGATCGTTCTCGATCTTTCCCGATTGTCGATGATGAAAATGTAAACGTCTAATCCTGGGTTGTACCGGTAGGGGATGTAAAGAGGCCGAGAGACAACGATAAGCCTTCCTTAATGAGGTTCTGCATAGAGAAGACCAACGATGATGAAAGAGTCTTTCGTAGGCTATGGGACTATTGGTCATCCCGGAGGTATTTCGTTATTCCAATACGATTATGAGAAGAATTGTCCCTAAAAGTCTGAAAGCTTCTGGCCGGGGGGAGGTCTTGCTTCAAGAATCCGTGTGTAATCGCTTGCGAGATATACGAAAAAAACAGGGAATTTCCCAGGTGGAGTTAGCGGCCCTGGTGGGTCTGACACGACAAGCGGTCTATGCCATTGAAGCCAATCAATATTTGCCAAGCACCAATGTTGCTTTACGGTTCGCTCGTGCGTTGAAGTGCCGGGTTGAGGATATTTTTATCCTTTCAAATCAAGAAGAAATGGTCGAAGCTGAATTCATTGGTGCCCCAACGGCGTTGGGGCACCCGACAAGGGTTAAGCTGGCATACGTTGGATCAAGGATACTGGCCAGGCCGATGGCTGAACTGGGTGATGTGTTAAATTTTGTGATGCCAGCAGATGGTGTGGTTGTGGAGCAGACCAAGAGATCGACCAGTCCCAAAAGGCCATATGTACGCGTTCAATTACTGAATTCGCCGGAAGTCATCAAAAAGGGGATTCTCATTGCCGGATGCGACCCGGCGTTATTTCTAGCCGGGGAGCATGTCCGTAAGGTAAACGCCATGGCGGGAATCACGAATTGGACCATGGGAAGCGCGAACGCGCTCCGTGCGCTTCAACGGGAAGAAGTTCACATGGCCGGCTTGCATCTTGTGGATGTGAAATCCGGACAAAGTAATGTTCCTTACCTGAAACGACATATTCCCGGGCAGGATTTTGTCGGAGTGCGATTTGCTTCCTGGGTTCAAGGTCTCTTAATTCAGCAGGGAAATCCTAAACATATTCGTACTGTTGAAGATTTTGGCCAGGGCGGGATTCGTCTCGTCAATCGGGAAGTAGGAGCCGGCGCGAGATTTCTTTTGGATACGCTCCTTCAAAAATCTGGATTAACCGGAGAGATGTTACTGGGGTATGACAATGAAGTGCCGTCTCATCTCGAAGTGGCTCGTCTGATTCGAGATGGCATAGCTGACGTGGGCATTGGAGTGGAAGCCGCAGCGCGTCATTTTGGTCTTGATTTTATTCCGCTTCGAGAAGAACAGTATGACCTGATTATGCGTCGCGAATTTCTTACATCCCACCCCGTGATGTCTCAATTTCTTGATGCCATGGTCAGTCATCCCTTCAGGCGGGAAATCGAATCACTTGGGGGATACACGGTGACCGAAATCGGAAAAATTCTTCATTGGTAATTTCGTGTCTCCTCCAATGTCTCTGGGAGGTCAGGAGATAGGGCACGGTCGCAACAAACCACCGTTTTCTCATAGAATTTGATGTATTGGCTGCATTGCCACCATCACGTACTCAGTTTTTACCATATTTCCCAATAGGGGACAGGGGTTAAGGCAATACCTTCTCATTCGGAAAAGCTGCCAGGTTCAGGTGTGTTGGGCTATGGCTCATTGAGGAAATAGGCCTCAAGAGAGTTCGTGGAAAAGTGGCGGTTAGAATTTTACCGTTGAGAAAGTATTAAGGACTGCAGGTCCTGCCATTGAACACTTTACAGGAAGAACCACTTCTGGCTAGTTTCCAGGATTTAACTAATGGGGGAGTAGGGTCTGGTCGCATTTCGACGATCACGTCAATGATATCTCCCACATCCAAAGTTTTCAGTTGAATCTTTCCTTCTTCTTCAACCTGAACCCATTGAATACCAGAATCAGTCGTAATCAAAAATACGCCTTTGTCCGATTCAATTTTCATAATGGGACTGTTGAACTTCTGGAGTGAGGTTGAAGCTTCGGCATACACCTGTGACCCAGGCTGAAAAAAAACAATCAACCCTAGCAGAAAAACAAGCAGGTGATGGAGGTTTGGCATAAATTTCTCCTGTTGTTACTTTGAGAAGCCTTTCTCATTATCGCAATATTCTTAGCAGAAAGTCTATGGGGGTTTCTATGGGGGTTGCATCAGGAAATTGCAGACATGTTTGTGATGGCCTGAGCTAGGGCATGGTTTGGATGGGAATTTCTGTGGCCTTAGATTCTTGGATTCGGTAGGCTCGAACCACCGCCTGCTCCACATGCTCTAAGGAAATTATCAGGTGAAATGGTTCAGGAAAGTTTAGTTTGGCCCGATAGCTTTCAAATTCCATGGCGATGGTGATATCGGTTTGAGATGGCCTGGCCGGACTAAATGTGTGGGAATGATAAAATCCTAAAAGGTCGAGATTTTTCGAACGAATGTCCCGCTGAGCCATGGCCATTTCTCTCGCGTCCATCTGAAAGGCGATATCCGCTCGCTCCTCCGGCGATAAACGTTGCAGGTCGGACAGTTTAGCTCGGTCAAAGCGTGAAAGTTCTTCTTCGGATAACTCAGCCAGAATATTGGTAATGCGATAGTATTCGGTGATTGTGCTTCCGGTTCCTGAAAGAATGCCACAACATTCATGAGGTGCCAATTCCCGCGCATGGGCTATCATGTTGTTGATAATACTTGACGGAATGGAAAGCATGGACCTAGATACTACAGGAAACTTCCTGTTCCACAAGTTTGGTGATGGTGGGATGGGGACCACAGAGAGGACAGTCTGGAGATTTTGGACGACCGACCTTTCGGAATGTCATATCAAGGGCATCGTAGAGCAGAAGATGTTTTGCCAAACTTTCTCCAAGTCCGAGGACTTCCTTAATAGCCTCGTTGGCTTGCAAGACACCAATGGTCCCGGCTAAGGCCCCTAATACCCCGGCTTCTTGGCAATTCGGCACAAGGCCGGCTGGTGGAGGCTCAGGATATAAACAGCGATAACAGGGAAAGCCTTCATGGGGTTTAATCGTGACTAATTGCCCTTCAAACCGAAAGATACTCCCTGAAATCAGCGTTTTTTTTGCAAAAAAACAGGCATCATTGACGAGAAACCGCGTGGAGAAATTGTCGGATCCGTCTAGAACGATATCGTAGGCCTCAATTAAGGCAAGGATATTGGTGACGCTGACATGTTCAGGGTAAAGATTAAGAGTGATTTCAGGATTGAGGGCTGATAATAATGTCCCGCCGGATTCAACCTTCGGAACACCAATACGGTCGGTTGTATGGAGAATTTGACGTTGAAGATTGGATAGGTCCACGACATCGCCATCAGTCAGACCTAAGGTTCCGATTCCGGCCGCAGCAAGATACAAAGCTGCCGGAGAACCAAGGCCTCCTGCCCCAATCACCAGGATTTTGGCATCCTGCAATTTTTTCTGTCCTTTGCCGCCCACTTCTGACAGAATAATTTGACGGCTGTAACGCTGGATTTGAGATTCAGTAAATTCCATGGGAAGCGAAATCCTTATTCAACGACGTTCAGTTCAATCGGATCAACCATGCAGCCTTTTTGACGAAGACCCTGAATCGCCCGGTCAATTTCATCTGTTTCTCCAGAAAATTCCACATCCATCCAGCCTGTGGTCTCACGGACATCGGCCCGTCGTATACTGGGCACGACCTGAAATTCCTGCCCGATTTCATACAGGATGGGAGAAGGAATTTTATCCTCAGGATATCGAATGTGAAAGCGTAATCTGGCCATCATGCACCTCCTGCGATTGCGGGAATGATGGAGACTTCATCTCCGTCTTTCAGTGGGGTGTCTTTGCCGGTTAAAAACCGAATATCTTCCTCATTAACATAGATATTGATGAATCGGCGAACCTCTCCCTGTTCATCATAGACGCGTTCCTTAATGCCGGGATGGGCAGAGCCCAGGTTGTCAATTATTTCCGACACCGTGTTCCCCGCTATTTCCACTTCACTTTTTCCCCCGGTCATGGGGCGTAAGGGAGTGGGGATTCTGACCTTAATCATGCTGACTCCTCTATGGCAAAAGTCTTGATAAAGTGACTGAGACTGGGTGGGATGCGGAAGGGGCGTCCGACGGAATCGACGACCGCTTCCTGAGTTTTCAGTCCGTTCCCGGTAATATAGGCCACGGTCACATCATTTTTTTGAATGCGCCCTTGTTTCACTAATTTGCGAAGGACCCCAATGGTGACCCCCCCCGCGGTTTCAGCAAAAATCCCTTCCGTTTGAGCCAGAAGCTTAATGCCTTCGACTATTTCATCATCGGTGACGGCGTCCATGGCCCCTTGGCTTTCCGCAGCGGTTTTTAATGCGTAGTACCCATCCGCCGGATTGCCAATGGCCAGCGATTTGGCAATGGTGTGGGGTTTCACCGGTTTAAAGAAATCACGGCCCTCTCGAAATGCCGTGGCAATGGGAGAGCAGCCTTCTGCTTGCGCCCCGTTCACTTTCGTGTTCACTGAATCGACCAAGCCCAACTTTTCAAATTCTTTGAGGCCTTTCCAAATTTTTGTCAGCAATGATCCGGATGCCATGGGCACCACGACTTGATCAGGAGCCCGCCAACCTAATTGCTCGACAGTTTCAAAGGCCAACGTTTTCGAGCCTTCAGCATAATAGGGGCGGATATTGATGTTGACGAAAGCCCAGTGACGTTCTCCCGCGATTTCGCTGCAGAGTCGATTGACATCATCATAATTTCCTTCAATTTCCACGACATTCGGACGATAAATCAGATTGCCCAACACCTTCGCCGCTTCCAGGTCTCCGGGAATGAACACATAGCATTTCATTCCTGCCGAAGCTGCATGGGCCGATACCGAATTTGCCAGATTGCCGGTTGAGGCACAGGCAACGGTTTCAAATCCCAGTTCCCTGGCCCGAGTTAAGGCGATGGCCACCACGCGATCCTTAAACGACAATGTCGGATGATTGACGCAATCATTTTTAATGTACAGGTTGTCCAGTCCGAGGAAGGCCCCCAGATTTTTGGCATGAACCAGCGGGGTAAATCCGGCATGAAGACCGATGAAATTGGTGCCTTCCACGGGGAGAAGATCCACATATCGCCAAAGGCTGCGAGGACCGGATGTAATTTTTTCACGCGTCATGACCTGTTTGATGACGGCATAATCGTATTTGACTTCCAGTGGGCCAAAGCATAATTCGCATACATGAATATCCTGCGTAGGATATTCTTTCCCGCACTCCCGACACACTAGAGCTAGCATTTTTTTCATAGCATCATCCTCCCCTTTTAAACGGCGGGGTTTATCCGTTGGTTAGCGTTGTAGCCGATGGTTGAAGTTGGCACGCTTCCTGTTCATAGTCGATAAGTTCCGTCAACGAAGGATTTGGGCCGCAAAGCGCACATGAGGGATTCCGTTTGACGCGAATTTCCCGAAACGCAGTGGTGCGTGCGTCAAAATCCAGAATACGGTTCGTTAAAGGCGTTCCAATGTTGAGGATGAGTTTAATGGCTTCTGTAGCCTGAATCGTTCCAATGAGTCCGGCAACCACCCCGATGATCCCGGCTTCCTGACAAGTAGGGACAACTCCTGCTGGCGGGGGATTTTTGAACACACAACGATAACAGGCGGATTGATTTGGAATAATGGTGAAGACTCGTCCTTCAAACCGGAGAATTCCTCCATGCACAAGAGGTTTGTTCTCCAGGTAACAGGCATCATTAATCAAAAATTTTGCGGGGAAGTTGTCGACCCCATCAATGACGACATCATATTGGCTAATTAATTCTCGAGCATTGCGAGAAGTCATTCGTTCTTCGTGGATGTTGACCTGGACATCAGGGTTTACCGCCTGAATTTTTTCTTTGGCCGAAACGACCTTAGACCGTCCCACATCAGGGGTATGGTGAAGGATTTGTCGTTGAAGGTTGGAGAGGTCAACCACATCACTATCAATCAATCCAATGGTGCCAATGCCGGCTGCCGCAAGATAATAGGCCACCGGGGAGCCCAAGCCTCCCGCGCCGACAATAAAGACTTTCGCTTGTGACAGCTTTTTCTGGCCTTTACCGCCCACCTCCGGCAGTAAGATGTGACGGCTATATCGAGTAATTTGGTCTTCTGTGAAACTCATATGACCTCTGACCTTTTAGGTGCTGAATGTTGGTTCATCCTCGCTATCCGAGGAGATTGGGGTGAGCATGATCAAAAATAATTATTGGGCCAGGGAATCATTCTCCAATAACCCTTTGCAGAGCACATCTCAGTTATCCTTATCTTTTTGAGGGAGAGAAGTTGCCCTCCTCAAATTCTTCCTTCAGGGAAGGGGATCCGTGGAATTGCACTAAATATTAAAATATTTCTCAATGCTCAGATAGCGTTCGCCTGTATCGCAGAGAATGGTGACGACATTCTTATTCGGGCCTAAGGCTTCGGCGACCTTTTGAGCGGCAAATATATTTGCCCCTGCAGATATTCCAACCAGGAGCCCTTCCTTCCTGGCAAGTTGCTTCGTGGTTTGGTAAGCCTCTTCATCCGTCACGGTCATAATTTGATCGATGAGGGACCGATTCAGAACTTTAGGAACGAAGCCCGCGCCGATCCCTTGAATCCTGTGCGGCCCGGGTTCTCCTCCCGATAATACGGGGGAACCGGTTGGTTCTACCGCAATCACCTTGACCGAAGGATTGTTTTCTTTAAACAGTTCTCCGCATCCGGTAATCGTTCCGCCGGTTCCTACCGCAGCGACGAATGCATCCACCTTGCCCTCCAAGGCCTCCCAGATTTCCAAGGCCGTTGTCTTGCGATGAATTGCTGGATTAGCCGGGTTAGAAAACTGGTTCGGCATGAAGTATTCGGGATTTTGCTCCAAAATACTTTCTGCTTCTTTAATCGATCCTCGCATCCCTTCTCGGGCGGGAGTCAACACCAACTGCGCGCCATAGGAGGAGAGCAGGCTGGCCCGTTCCAGGCTCATCCCCTCCGGCATAACCAGAATTAATTTATAGCCCCGAACGGCAGACACCAGGGCTAATCCAATGCCGGTATTGCCGCTGGTCGGTTCCACAATGGTGCCACCAGGCTTGAGCAGACCCTTGTTCTCTGCTTCATCAATCATATTCAGGCAGATACGATCCTTGACGCTGCCGCCCGGATTGTAAAACTCCGCCTTCCCATAAATTGTGGCTCCTCCTGCAGGCGAAAGCCGGTTTAATCGCACTAACGGAGTATGCCCAATGCCATCCGTGATATTTCGAAGATATGCAGCACTCACGCGCCACCGCCCATGAAAAATAAAAATTCGAGTTTATCGCCATCCTTAAGAGAAGTCGTTCCCAATTGCTCTTGATCAACCATCTGCGTATTCAGTTCCACAGCAACGAGTTGCGGGTCAATATCTTTGGTTTTCAAGACGTCTAGCACCGTAGAAACCTCCAGGGTTTCGGGTTTACCATTGATCGTCAATTGCATGCCGTGCTCCAAACGTAAGTACTGAAAATCCCTAAACAAAAAACGTAACAAACCCCTACGAAGGGAGTCAAGAAATGGTGCGATTAGGTGACTTGTCGCAAGAGCGGCACCAGATCTTTGGCACGGCCCTGAAAGGACACGTCCACCACGGAGGAATTGGGCGTCGGATCCAAATTTAATTCGACCACCAGGGCGCCACCATCTTTGGCAACGGGAGCAAAAGAGGCTGCCGGATAGACCACGCCTGAGGTCCCAATAATGAGAAGAATATCACAAGTTCGCAATGCCTGATAACTGCGATTCAAATCTTCCTGATCCAATGACTCTCCAAACCACACAATATGGGGGCGCAACAACCCCGAACAATCCGTGCAGGTTGGTGGATAGACCAGAGGCAGATCGCGGTTAGACGAAATCCGGTTGCATTGTGTACAACGCACTTTCCAGATATTGCCATGGATTTCCGAAAGACGTTGCGAGCCGGCCAGGGCATGAAGCCCATCGACGTTTTGCGTAATGAGCCAGAAGTGTTTAATTCGTCGTTCAAGTTCAACGAGAGTTTCATGTGCCGCATTCGGGTGTTTGGTTGCGACCAATTCCCGTCGCCAGTTATACCATTCCCAAACAAGTTTGGGGTCCCGGGCAAAGGCCTCCGGTGAAGCCAGTTCTTCAGGACGGAAATTTTTCCACAAGCCTTCGGGGCCTCGAAACGTCGGCACGCCGCTATCTGCGGAAATTCCCGCACCGGTAAGAACCGTGACCGAACGGGCCATGGTTATCCGGTCACGCACATCAAGAATTGTCATTCCATTAGACATAAAATTGATTCACATTCAGAGAGATATTGACAACGGCCGTGTTAATTTCTCATGTCTATTTCTTCATAATAGTGATGTTTGGCAAACGTACGTGGTTGGGAAAATTCCCACCCTGGCGGTTTCAGGATTCCTCTTTATTCCTTATAGAGGCGGATGGTGACTTTTTGCCCTTTAATTCTGGTCCGGCCAAGAGCCTTGATGATGCCATGGACATGCTCTTCCGGCACTTTAACCAGAGAGAATTGATCGGAGACTTTGATGGGGCCAATCACATTCGAACTGATCCCGGCCTCGTTGGCAATGGCACCGACCAGATCTCCTGTCCGCACTCCTGCCATTCGACCGGCGTTTACGTGCAAGGTCGCCATACTTGTGGATTGACTGTGACGGTCCCGTCTGCCGACCGGTCTGCCACCACCAGCTCCGCCTCTGAGAACTCTAGGAGCATCCGGGTAATCCGATGGACCCCGCCTTGGCCGTCTGGACGTCTGGGTTGTGTCAGATGCCCGGTCCCGTATCGCAGGAATGTCTTCTTCAACTCGATCGCCCGTCTTTGATCCGTAGGCCAATTGAATCGCGGCAGCGGCGACATCCGCCTGGTCAAATTTTTCGGTGAGGGTGTTGACCACAACCCGGAATTGTTCAAAGTCGTTGGCCTTGAGAATGTCTTGAATGGACACACCAATCTGTTCCAGCCGCTTAGTTTGAAGGTCGGCCACAGTCGGGAGTGTTCCCATGTCGACTTTTGATTTGGTCAGGCGCTCAATGTTTTGCAGCAGCCAGCGTTCGCGTGATTCCACGAGTGTAATGGCTTCACCGGCGCGTCCGGCGCGTCCGGTTCGCCCGATACGATGAACGTAGGCTTCAGGAGAGGACGGAACATCGTAATTCACCACGTGCGATACGTGAGGAATATCCAGCCCTCGGGCCGCCACGTCTGTGGCGACAAGCAATTCCGTTTTCCCGGCGCGGAAGGATTGCATCACGCGATCGCGTTGAGCCTGGTTCATACCGCCATGCAGGCCTTCTCCCCGATACCCCCGGCTGTTGAGCATAGAGGTCAACTCATCCACCTCCAAGCGTGTTCGGCAAAAGACCAGTGCGGATTTTGGACCGGACATATCCAGGATTCTGGCCAGCGCAGCCACTTTGTGAGGTCTCGCCACGAGGTAGGCGGTCTGATGCACCCGAGGGGCCACCCCGGCCTTGACCGGTTCCTTTATGATCTGAATCTCAATGGGATTGCGTAAATGCTGGCGTGCGATGGAGGCAATCCGTGGAGGCATGGTCGCTGAAAACAGTGCCGTCTGCCTGGTTGGTGGCGTTTGTTTCAGAATGGCATCCAGATCTTCGGCGAAACCCATATTGAGCATTTCATCGGCCTCATCCAGCACCACAATCTGAAGGTCCTTGAGCTGAAGGGTTTTGCGTCGGATATGATCCAGTGCCCGTCCTGGAGTGGCCACGACGATATCGACCCCGCGTTTCAACGCGATAAGCTGTGGGCGGATGGCCTGTCCGCCATAGACGGCGAGGATGGCGATGTGCTGTTGTTTCCCGTAACGCTGAACAGCTTCGCAGACTTGTATAGCCAATTCGCGTGTGGGCACGAGAATAAGGGCGGATGGGTTCGGTTGCTTGGGTGAATGGGCCAGGCGCTGGAGGAGGGGAAGGGTGAATGCAGCGGTTTTTCCAGTTCCGGTTGCGGCACGCCCCAGGAGGTCCTTTCCGGCCAAAAGCGGTGGAATGGCTTCGCGTTGGATAGGGGTGGGCTCTTCATATCCCAACGCCTCGAGCGTGGTCAGCAGCGCCGCCTCAAGGCCAAGGGCCGCAAAGCCTGGTGAAAAGCCCTTCATAGTAGGAGCTGTGAGTGGGTTGGACGTGTCGTGTTTCATGACGGTTTTGCAACCTTTCTGGATGAGGTCCTTAGTTGTGTATAGGCCGACTTGAGCCGGTCTGCCGGTATGTGATGTTCGTTAAAGACGAGAGAAAGGGACGGTTCTGCCTGAACCGGTTTCCCTGGGCTGGATGGCCTTATGTTAAAAAGACCGGGCCTTCTTACCGTGTCCTACCCCGCGACCCGCTGGTCCTGTCGCGCCGGGCAGCATATGGTCCCTGACCATGATGACGAAACCGTGAAAGGTCACGACAAATTGTGACTCTTTTTGAGGGATGTCTGCCTGTCGTTATGTGGGGTGGTCGCCTAACGAGCGTTTCCTGTCCATAGTTCTTTTACCAGGAAAGGTAAACCAATTCCTAGCTCCCCTCATTAAAAAGGGTCTTTGGTGGGACCAAAAATATAGTGGGAGAGGGGCGATGAGGGAGCCTCTGGAAGAAAAAGACTTGTGAATCGGGTTGAATTTTGAGAGATTGACGGGTCTCAGCGTTTCCAGCATGTCAAAACAGCAGTCTGTCCCATCTCTCACGCATAAGGAGGTTGATATGGTGAAGGTTCTTGGTCTTGTGAGCGGGTTGGTGCTGGGCATCCAGACGACGGTTTGTGCAGGCGTGGTTTTTCATGTCGAGACGACCTTTCCCAATCGGGCAGAAATGCCTTCCCGAAACGATGCGATAACGGTCGACGGGAAAAAACTGAAGATGACGATAAATGATGCCGGGAACACTCAATCCACGGTCATATATCGAGGCGATCAGGAGGAAATTCTGCTGATCAATCATGGAGATCACACCTGGCGGGCGATGGACAAAGCCACGATGGTCAATCTCGGTCAACAGATCAACCCGGCCATGGAAAAAATGCAGGAAATGTTAAAGAATATGCCACCGGAACGACGTGCCATGATGGAAAAAATGTTTGCGGGGCAGGGGATCAATCCCGCCATGATGGGCGGGAAAGTCGAGATGCAGGTAAAAAAAACCGGCGAAAGCCAAACCGTCAATGGCTACTCCTGTGTGAAATATGAAACCTGGCGGGAAAAGGAAAAAGTTGCAGAACATTGCGTGAGTGATTGGAAGCAGGTTCCCGGCAGCCAGGAAGCCCAGGGCGTGTTTCTTGATATGGCTTCCTTTTCTCAGGAGGTATGGCAAGGGGCATTCAAAGGCGGCGGAGGTCCAGCGTCGTTTTTTGAATCAATTGGAAAGATGGAAGGCTACCCGGTGTTGACGAGAATTTTCTCTAAGGGAACCGTTGTCACAGAAAGCCGGTTGACCGGAGTGGAGGAGAAGTCGGTGGCCGCCAAAGAATTTGACCCTCCCAAAGATTATGTCAAAAAAGATTTCTTGCCAAAAAATCTTCCCTCCCATATGGGGCAATAGCAGCTAAGAACTTGAAAGTTAATGAAGACGACTTGAGAGAACAAAGAATCTCGCTGATTCTCAGGTTTTTCGACCTGCGATGAGATCTTTCGCAGATCTGAAAACTCATGGTCCGGTTCGCACCTATCGTGTTCCTGGTGCATGGGTGTGGGGTATGAGGCCATTGTCCCTGGTGATAGACTTTTCGCTCAAGGAAATCAGCAAGGTCTAGGGCCGGTACCGGTTTCACAAACGATCGGTTTGGTATCCGGTTTCGCATTTCCGCTCCTTCTGGCAGTTTCGGAATATGAAGAAAACTCCTATCGACATTTGGGTGACGGACCCGCTTTCCACCTTTCTTGGAAGGCAGACCACCAGTGGCATAGTGCTGTTTGTTGCCGGCTTGGTGGCATTAGTTCTGGCTAATTCACCTTTTGCGGATGCCTATCACCATCTTTGGCACAATGAATTCTCAGTCGGTTTCAATGATTTTATTATCAGCAAGACATTGCATCATTGGATCAATGATGGATTGATGGCGGTGTTTTTCTTTGTGATCGGCCTTGAACTGAAACGCGAAATCATGGCGGGTGAACTGAGGAATCCCCGTGATGCTCTTCTCCCTATCATGGCGGGAGTAGGCGGGATGGTTGTGCCGGCGTTGATCTACCTGGCGTTCAATCCATCGGGCGACGCGAACGACGGATGGGGCATACCTATGGCGACCGATATCGCCTTCGCGCTCGGCATTATCTCCCTGTTGGGCAACAGGGTTCCCTTGTCGCTTAAAGTGTTTCTCACTGCCCTGGCCATCGCGGACGATCTTGGTGCGGTGCTGGTCATTGCCGTCTTCTATACGTCGCACATCGACGTCATGAGTCTTGTGGTTGGTGCGGGATTCATGATCCTGCTGGTGACGTCCAATCTGCTGGGGGTCCGCAACATCCTGTGGTATGGACTGCTGGGAATCGGTGGCCTATGGATGGCCTTTCTCTTGTCGGGGGTGCATGCCACTATTGCCGCGGTGCTGGCGGCGTTCACCATTCCGGCTAATGTGAAGATCTCGGACAAGGGATTCGTTTCACACATCAAGGCTTTGGGCGACAGATTCGAGGCGGCAACAAGCAATGACGTGACCCTGGTTACCGATGAGCAACTCCATATACTGGAAGACATTCGCGCAGTGGCCAAGGAAGCACTGACTCCGTTGCAACGTCTGGAGCACGCCATGCATCCCTTGGTAGCGTTTGTGGTGATGCCGGTCTTTGCCCTGGCAAATGCGGGAATCAGCTTTCCATCCGACTTCCTGAATCAATTGGCCAATCCGGTCACCTTAGGCGTGGCATCAGGGCTGCTGGGCGGCAAGGTCCTCGGCATCATGGGCATGTGCTACATCCTGATACATTTTCAATGGGCCTCCTTTCCGGAGCAGACAGGCTGGAGCCACCTCTTTGGTGCTGCGATGCTGGCCTCGGTGGGATTCACGATGTCGCTGTTTATTACCGAACTGGCTTTCAGCGACGCATTAATCCTCCAAGCCAAATTGGGCATCCTGCTGGCCTCTCTGGTGGGTGGGGCTGCAGGATACTATCTGTTAAGGCGGGCGGGGTGATCGTCCGCCTCAACAACTGTGGATGGTGTGGAGCGAGAGGCTAGAAAAAGGACCGGGCTGGCATGTCTCAATTGTAAAAACCTGGATGTCACCATTCAGACAGTGAACGACCAAATTATAATTCGGTGAGGCCATAATGCGATTGAGGAGCTCATGCCAAAATTTGCGTTGGTAGTTTTTGTAATAGGGCGCTGTTGAAAATTTTTCTCTCTTGGCTAATACAGGCCGAAGAAGAGACATCCATCATCAGCTGAAGGGGAACGTTCAAGAAATTCCGTCTAGCAAGGCTGTAGCCATTTTAACGCGCAGGGGGTATATTAGGGCCGTGAACACGGCAAATTGGCCAAAACCCCGTTTGGGAAATCTTTCAACATTCCCAATAAGATGCCTTGAGTTCATTGCTGGCCTCTCTCCCTCATACGTTTTTCACAAGAGTCTGCATATCGATCACAACATAAGGCCGTTCCTGGCCAATGTTGGTATCTCCAAATTTCAAGATTTTGTGAATTACTCGGCTGGGAAGCTCGTATCTCGTCCCTCCAAACGACATGTCCGCAGTCTTTTCCTTGACGTAGCGGGACAGAAAAAGAAGTACTTTCTCAAGCAAAGCGGTATTCAATCTTTCCATCGGGTACTGAAAAATTGGTGCCGACTTCGATCCCCTCTTTCGGACTCGGCCAAAGAGCTGTTAGTCCTTGAGTTATTTCGAGACCAGGGGATTCCGGTCATGAAGGCCGTGGCTTGGGGAGCACACAGCTTATTGGGCTGGCCTATGAGGGGTTTTATTTTAGTGGAGGAGGTTGTGGGCAAAGAGTTTCGGGACGTCTATCGAGCAGCGCCCCTACGAATTCGTCGGCGCCTGTTTCGCCTGTATGGTGAATTGATGGGTACACTCCATCGAAAAGGGATTGACTCCAAGGTTCGCCCAGAAGATTTAATTTGTGTTTCTGATAACTATAAAGATTTTCGAAAATGTTTTGTTGTGATTGACCGCGAACGTGGACACCCATTTTTGATGCGGATGTCAATGGAGCAATGCGGAATTCACCTGGGTGATATCTGGGTCAAGGGAATGCACCGAATTGGATTGGGTGAACGTAGCGAATTACTCGCTTTTCTCTCCGGCTATCTCACAGGTGCCGGGCAGCGAAATGATCGTGAGGCGCGTGGTGTGATCTATTCGAATCTGGTAGAGCGGGCGTCTTGTCGAGCGACTGAAGTTTTGTATCATGACAATCGTTTTGAGACGCTGCGAAGAGGATTTCAGATCCGATACGGTTTTAACCTCGATTGATTCATCACTTGACTAAATTCATCACTTGACCAAAAATCTCCCTTCAGCCGATCGCAACGTCTGCGATGGGAGATACACTTGAACCGAAGCAGGCTCGTTCACACTGCCATTTGCGCAATCGTAATTCGGAGGTACTTTCATGACGACATCCGCGCAGCATCCCTACCACCCCATCATTTATGTCCGCGGCTTTGCCGCCACATCGAGCGAAATTGAAGAAACGGTGGCCGATCCTTACATGGGGTTCAATATCGGCTCAACCAAGTCGCGCGTGGCTTGGACCGGTGACGTCAAGCGCTTTTACTTCGAGTCACCGCTCGTGCGGCTAATGGGCGACCACGAATATGAGGATGTCTTCGTGGATGGGGACGACCTCGTGGCAGCCGAGCGTGCCGACCATCCCGTTCCATATCGCTCAATAATTATCTACCGCTATTACGATGAAGCCTCGAAGGACTTTGGGGACGGCAAGACGCCCCCTATTGAGCACTTCGCCAAAGGGCTGGGCACTCTTATTCTGCGCCTGCGCGAAAAGGTCTGCGCGAATAAGGATAACAAGGTTACGCCTAAAGACTTCCGGGTCTATCTCGTGGCTCATTCCATGGGAGGGCTGATCTGCCGGGCTTTTCTGCAGAATACGAAACTTGGCTCAGCGGAGGCGCGAGGGGCGGTTGATAAAGTCTTTACCTATGCCACGCCGCATAATGGCATTGACATGCGGATCGTGCGTAATGTGCCGGGTTGGCTCTCGTTCGGCGATATCAACAATTTTAATCGCGACAAAATGGCCGGATACCTTGCGGTACCCAAGGGCGATGACGTCTCGGTCGTCAAAAATTTTCCGCCCGAGCGCATCTTCAACCTGGTCGGCACCGATGCACGCGATTACACCGTGGCCGGCGGCATTTCGTCGTGGGCGGCAGGGGATGCCAGCGACGGGCTGGTGCGTCTTGAGAATGCCACCACGCATGGGCCGGGCTCCGACGGCAAGGATGTGAGTTCGCCGCGCGCGTTCGTGCACCGCAGCCATTCCGGCCACTACGGTATCGTCAACTCCGAGGAAGGCTATCAGAACCTCACGCGGTTCCTGTTTGGTGCACTGCGCGTGGATGGCATTCTGGATATCGACGACATCACATTGCCCGTGGAAGTGCAAAAAGCGCACGAAGACGGCAAGAAGATTCGAGCGTCCTACCAGTTCGAAATTGCGGCCAGCGTGCGCGGCTGCCAGTGGCAGATGACACGGCGCGAGGTGCGCGAGAACTCCGCCATCTTCCGCAGCTATGGGGAACTCTTCCCTGGGAAGGATGGAACCAAGCGCAGGCCGGATCGCACGAAGAGTCCACACCTCTTCTCCATTTTTCTGGATCCAAGCAAGAGCGTCAAAGCATCCAAATCGGTCAGCTTCGCTTTCGACATCAAGGTCCTCGTACCCGACTACGTCGTGGATGGCCTGCTCTTCATGAAGCGCCATTACGAGGGTGGGTTCATCTATCGTCAGTTGATTCTGGTCGAGGCCTTTCCCGATAAGGGAAATCCGAGTGGATGGCGCATCAAGTATGGCTATCAAGACATGAATCCCGGGAAACCCGGCAAAGATGTAGAAACCCGTCCTCTCATCAAGGGGAAACCGAGTGCGGGCATCACCTTCGATATCCCCATCGAGCAGAACGCTCGCCCTGGCCTGACCGGCACCCTACGCATCGAAGCAAGGCCGTGGAGGTGAGTAGTGGGTGGCGTGAATTGGTAATGGCCGAATTGTTTGTGCCGTAATCGACTCATTGAGTGAAGTTTTGGGTTTTCTGATTTAAACTTATCCAATTGAAATTGGGAGGTATCGTGATGAATACGAAGCTGAGAGAACTTCCAGTCGACGAGCGTATCAAGCTTGTTGAAGAGTTGTGGGATAGCATTGCTTTCGATTAGAAGGTGCTACCCCTTACCGACGAGCAAAAGGCGGAACTCAACAAACGTCTTGATGCCTACGAAGTCGATAGAAACCGTGGTCGAATCGCAACCGAATCTATCACGGAAATTCGGCGCAAGCTGTGACCCTTGAGGTTCGACTCCGGGAGGAAGCAGAGGAGGATTTAGCGGATGCCGCAGCTTGGTATGAAGAGCAGCCGCAAGGTCTGGGGCACGAATTCCAAGATAAAATTCAGACAATTTTATCGAGCGTAGCAAATTTAATCATTGTTGTTATATGGCACAAGAGATGAGATGCGCGGCGCTATCCTGATCATTGGGTCTCTTCTTTGGGACGACTGTCAAGAAGTACGGCGGCAGTGGCGCGAGCGCCGCCTCCGACTTGCTGGGAAAGAGCATGTCCAGATGCCGCTGGAGTACAGGCGTCGGTCCAGTAGTCGGGGGAACACGTTCACGATGACATTAGAGTCTTCTATCACTCCACGAGGCCAGGCAGTGCTGGTGCCTTGCGCGGTGCGGACAGATAGGTTTGAAGAACTATTGGAGGAGGCTGAGGAACTCTGGAAAGCAGAATACCCCAAGGCGGCAGCGGGTGCACTGGGCGCAACTTGGGGTTGTGTCGGCGTCAAATTTTCGGATTTATCACACAGTTGGCTCAAAGCATGGTGTCAAACTTTCCGTGAGAGGAAGACACGCGTTATCTCCCCAGTGGATGACCGCGGTGTTTTCGAAATTCCTTGGCCCCTAAAGGCAACCGGCGCAACTGTAGATGTCGATTTCGTCCTTGCCACAGCGACTCTAAAAGAATGCAGTCGTCCAACCGTCGAAGAAATCGCAGATGCTTGGATCCAGCAGGTCGAGGGACATGAGCGCTATTTTTTCGAGAACGTACGACTTGGCATCCGAACTCACGCAGACGTTTCTATCTGGAATCAAATAAGGGAGAAAGCTCCAGCGTGGCTCAGCAAGTCGCAGTATGCGGAGGCAATCGCCATTCTCAACCAGGAATCGGCAGATGGCGTATAACAGGTGCATCGAGGGCGACGTGTTAAAGCCCTTTGCTTTACATGGGGTAAAAAAAGGACAAGAGATGAACGACTCTGAAGCCTGGATTCTTAAGTTTAGTGACTGCGAAAGTATCTGTGACCTAGACGAAATCCGAAACTTTTCTATCATATGGAATTATTTCGAATCTACGAGTTTTGACAAGAATTTTAAAACTAAAAACATCCAAGCCTTTTGTAGCAAAACTGCTCGCTATAGCTTTTCGGATCAAGAAACTACTTGTATCAGGGATGTGTATGCCCTGTTCAGTTCAAGGTATGAATTTGAAAAAGGGAATTATGATGAACTCCGCCACGATATAGGTCTTAAAGGAAAGGATTTAACTCATTTCAAAGATTTGGTTGCTACATATAATAAGGATAAGAAGGACAAAATAGAAGAGGCAATCAAGATTCTAATATACATAGCCTTCAGGTTTCGCAATAATTTTTTTCACGGGGAAAAAGAAATAAAGAACATTAAATCATTTGAACCGATATTCAAGGGATTAAATAGCCTCTTAATCATTCTGAATGAAAAGTACGTGACCTAAATATACAAAAAAGTACGAGCAGGTCCAAAGAAAGAGACGAAAGCTGCACTGAACGCGCGACAGGATCTCGCCCTTGCGGCGTGTGCTGCTTAGGATGAAAACACTTTTCGAAATGAATTTAAGGGCCAGATCTTCCAATCACCTTTTAGCTGAAATCGTAGGGTTCCATGGCTCAGCCTTTAGGAAAGGAATTTCCGCACGCCGTCTATGTATGTCACGAGTTGGGGCAACGCCCGGCAGAAGATCGTGCGAACCAATATTGCTTGGTAGACCTCTCTTGCCTTCTTCGTCCAGTTGGTCGATCGGTTTAGTTAGAGATATTGTCTCGATAGTCCCATAGGTAACCATTCACATCTGCTGAGCAAACCTCCCGTATGCAATCTCTCTTTCCTGAGGCGGAAGTCAGGTGGCGCTCGACTTTTGCCGAGGGTGGAAATTGAGAAAAGGATCTAACTGACGGGTATCAGGAAAATGATAAGCGGCTGTGGGAAATTGGAAAACCTTAAGATTTGCATTATGCTACGAGCCGTCTGATGTTCTGTTGTGTTGAAAAAGGTTTAAGATAAGGGCTTGTTGGAATTCAGTTTTTTCCTTATTGCTTTTTTCCTGTATGGGTTGGAGATGCCATGAAGCGCGTGATGACCATTGTCCTGTGTGTGTTGTTAGGGATTTTTTTTATTGCGGCAGGGGGAGCCAAGCTCATGGGCAGTGAGTCCCAGGTTGAACATTTTGCGCAATGGGGGTATCCGATTTGGTTCTTGTATTTGACCGGGGTCATTGAAGTCGGCGGCGGACTTTGTTTGTTTATTTCGAAGACTCAATGGTATGGCATGGTGGGCCTGAGCATCACCATGGTGGGTGCAGCGCTGACACACTTGAAGGCTGGAGAAATGGGTGCTGTGCCCGTTCCACTTGTGCTTCTCGGTCTTCTGCTCCTGTTGGCTTGGATGATCAGGGAACCATCCAGGAAGAATGAAGCCAATCACTGGCCTCCCCAAAAATGAATTGCCTGAAGCTTCATCCATGTTGACCACACAAAATTCTTCAAAAAATCTCTTGAGTTGTTTATTCACATTTCTGTAGGGATTCGTTTGTCAGGAACTCTGCTGTGTCGGATGTGCCTGGAGCACACGTTGGGCTAGCCGAGTCTTAATGAGTTTGAAGAACTCGCCAGTGGCCCATCAATACAAAGTCTTTTTGTGTTGACCCATTCCGGGTTGACCCCTCACATTTTTCGGACTCCTTTCATCGTTCCATTCCTTGACCAGGCAAGCGGTCATTCCATAACCTCAGGAACAGGCATCATTGACCATTTTTTCCATGTGCAGAGGGAAGAGAATAAGGAGGTCTGATCATGATACCCACATTTGGACTCGCGCGATCGGTCTTTTTGAGAAAATTCCCGGTTGCTGTCACAGCCATGACCATGATGATACTGGCGTGCACGGTTGGGATACTGCCCGTGCATGCTGGCCAACATCCGCATTCCCAAACGCTCCGTGGCACTGTAGAGGGCAATGGCCATGCGCAACGCGGATATAAGGTCTCGCTTTATGCGGCTGAGGCAGGTGGCCATGGGAAGGGTCAAGTGCTTGGAACGGCTAGAACCGATGGCGACGGGAAATTCAAGGTCCGCTACCGGGTGCCGCATGGTCAGCAATTCGTCCTCTTCGTCATTGCTGAATACGGCCCGGTCATGCTGGCCGGTGTCATCGGCACGGGCCACCATGTTTACGACGCCGTGGTGGTCAACGAACGCACGACGGTTGCCACGGGAACCGCTTTCGCTCAGTTCGTCGACGTCTGGAAAATTCACGGTAATACTTACGGAATGATCAACGCCGTGAAGATGGCGGAGAATATGGCCAATCCGGAAACCGGAGACATTGGCGAAGTGCTCTTCAATACACCAAATGGAACCGAGACATCGACATACCCGACCTTCAATTCCCTCACCAACGTAGTTACGAGTTGCGTCGCGGATGACACCAACTGTTACTCCCTGTTCATGGCGACGACACCGGAGGGAGGACCCGCGCCGACCACGGTGTTGCAAGCCGTCGCCAACATCGCCAAATATCCCTCGTATCCAGGTTATCCGACAGATACGGACGATCCGCTCTATCAGCTGTCGCTATTGGACCCGGTCAATCAGCCGGCATTGATGAAACGTCCGACCAGCTGGCTGTTGTTCATTAAATTCAACGGGGGGCAGCACAACATCTACGATCCATTCAACCTCATGAGCGGCCCTGGCCAAATTGCCTTTGACGAAGGCGGCTTCGCCTGGATCAACGACAACTATCGTCCGACATTCTCAAATGAAATTGCCTGTGCCGGGCAGCGCCTGATTAAAACGTATCCCTGGGGTGAGACCTTCCCCGGATCGCCGTACTTCGGCGGTGGTCTCAGCGGGGCGGGGTTTGGCATCGGGCTGGACCCGCATGGCAAGGTCTGGGTGGGCAATTTCGGATTTGAGGCGCCGGCCTGTGCGGATACCACCGTCGAACCTCTGCCTGACCCGGCATTAAAGATTCCAGCCGCCCATGATAGCGTCTCGGTGTTCCGTCCCGATGGCAGCCCGATCTCCGGCTTCGATGGCTTCACTGAAGGCCATATCTGGTGGCCCCAGGCCACCGTCTCAGACAAAAAGGGGAACATCTGGATTGCTAACTGCGGAAACGACACGGTCACATTCATTCCAAAAGGTAAACCTGGCCATGCGAGGAACATCGCGTTCCCGGGTGGACGAGGAGCAGAAGGCATCTACGCCCCCACTATCCCGGATACGGAGCCGGATTCGGACGCGCCACTTCTCAAACCGTTTGCCATCGCGATCGATCCGAAGGGCCGCGCGTGGGTAACCGCCAACCAGGTCGGATATGTGGCCGATTCCGGCACGGCCGATCCAACCGAGGCGATTGGCGGGGTCTACCGCGTGTCGTCCGATGGCACAGTGGAGATGCTTCCGAACCTCAATGCCAAATCCGAGCCGGTGTTGTCCTGGCCGATGGGAATTTCCGGCGACAGCCAGGGAAACATGTGGGTCTCTAACTCGAATTCGGTGAAAGTGCCCTGTGTCGACCCACTCGATCCTCAGGACGGAATGGATGGTCCTTCAGTCACTCTGTATCCCGCCGATGACAGCGCTCCCTCTACTCATATTGGTGGCGGTCTGACGATTCCCTGGGGCAACGCGGTCGACGGAAATGACACGCTCTGGGTGTTTAATTTTGGACAGAAACCAACCCGCGATGTCGATGAGAACACGGTGTGGCCGGATACGCCGCTCTCGCATTTTTGCGGTGCGGATCCCAGCAAATGTCCCTCGGGTAAAGGCACGGGCGATCCTATCTCACGGGACCCCGGTTACGTCAGTGACGCGTTGGATCGGGTCACAGGTGGTGGTATCGATCCGTCTGGCAATGTCTGGCTCCTGAACAATTGGAAAAAGACCGGTCCTTTCGGGCCGGTCTATAACACCAACCCGGGGGGCAATTCCTTCGTGATCGTTCCCGGCGCGGCCGGACCCGTCAAGACACCATTGATCGGGCCACCGCAATCATTTGATCAGCGAGGCCACAGGAGAGACCACCGCAGAGGCCATCGGAGCCACTCACCTCACCAGGCATATGACCGGGATTGATCATCTTGATGCGTGAAAGCGTTTGAAGGTCACGCGAAACCTTCATTGGTTATCGTCCTGCGTCGGCGCTCTCCTCCATTTCACGATGGGGTAGGGCGCCGAAGTTCCAGCCCTCCCGGCCCTTTTCCCCCGTTCACCACCGGTGATGTCATTTCCTGGGGCCACTTGAGGCCTTTCTTTTCTTGGCTCACGACGAGTGCCTCTGTCCTCGCTTTTCAGTAAGGCTACCGAATATGCCCGATTCGAGATGATTTTCGTGAACTCTCACCTCTCATCGTATTTACTCAAATGATATTCCCATGTACAGGACTGTGAGGGTGGTCACAGACTGGTATAGGGATTGGGCGAACGGAGGCGGTTTTCCAAAGCCGATCTTCCTAAAACGTTGTGAGTCATGCCACATGTTTCTGAAATGCAGAACGTGAAAAAATTTTTGACAAAAAAAGAGAAAAATGTTACCCAGGCGAAAACTATGCCTCTTTAGGTTGACGTAACCGGTAATTCAAAAAGAACATTCCTCTCACTGGATCTCTCTGGGGAGGCTTTCATGTATAGGCATTTTCTTTTTGGACTCATGATCTTCGGGAGTATGTTTGGTGCGATCAGCGCACTGTCATCTCAGTCGGCAACCGCGCAAGCCACCGACACGTCCCCGGCCGGCATGGTGGCGTACTTTTCGACGCAAAGCGAATGTCCCGATGGCTGGGAGTCGGCGACCTATTTGCAGGGACGTCTCGGCCTGGGGACGACCGATACGGCCGATTGGACGCTCCTCGAGCAAGTGGGCACGGCCCTTGAAAATGAAACAGCCCCGTCCCACGACCATCCGTTCGGCGTGACGCTGAGTCTTCCTCAAAAAACGGTCGATACGGGTTACTGCGGTGGAAGCACCACGGGGGGCGCGAAGAAGGGAGACTATACGGTTAACGGTCCTGCTTTGAGCGGCGACACGGGTCTCCCCCTGTTCCAGATTCTTGCGTGCGAGAAGAAAGATAGTGGACAATCGCCGCCACCGACAGACGACTACGGCACGTCGGCGCTGGCCTTCTTTAATCTCAATTCCTGTCCAACCAACTGGCAGCCGGCGATCGGCTACCCACAGGGCTATCAGGTGACCTGGAGCGGACCACAAAATTATAAGGTGGTGATCACCTTTGACGGCACGGACAGCGATAAGGATGGTGTTCTCAGGGGACGGGGCTCCGACCCGTCGAAGATCGCCGGAGGCAAAACAAACGAACTGAATTTTTGGAACATGGTCGTTTTCCAGAATAATCAGACAAAGGCCACCTATACGTGGAACACACAAAAATCCCGTTCCGACTTCAACTTCAACTATGCCCTTGCCGGTCAAGAAGTGTACGCCTCCGTGCAGTACTCTGAAGAAAACGGTCTGAATGCGGGTATCACGGGATCAGGAGCCACCGACTATAACTTTTTTTCGAATCAAGCAGCCGACGGAATCTGGCTCGTCCAAGCAGGGGAAAATAATCAGGCCGCCAAAGGTCCATTGGGGAACACACAATTCACGGCGCGAGCGTCATCGTCATCCGTCGATGGCTATTTTGTCATGCCCTTCGAAGCGCCGCCCGATGGGACCGTCGGAACCCTGGTTGGCAATCCCTATTCCAACGGTGAAGAGCGTACCCATACGCATACCCTGACCTCAAGCATCAATCTCGATACAAGACAGTATGAGCTCGCGCCCTGGCCCGCTAGTTGCTCAAGCCTGACCAGCGACGGTAAGCACTCGTTTAGCGGTAAGACAGAGGGGGTATTCAATAATGTGCCATACACCCAGCTCCTCCTGTGCGAACGGGAACCGAATTTTTCATCCGCCAATCCGCCGGCTGGTGTTCCAACCAACGTGGTGACGTTCTTCGGTAGTCAAAATTGTCCCTATGGCTGGAAACCGAGCCCGACGGGTAGCGGTCGCTTTCTCGTCGGCCTACCCGACGGCGGAAACGAGGATCAAGCGTTCGGCGGCGGGAATCCGCTGCAAACGCCGGGCGATCGGCCTCAGCATACCCATGGCCTCAAAGGATCGGTGTCGATTTCGGAGCAAAAAGTCGCTCTGGCATCGGGGACCGATTCGCCAGTCTTTGGTCATGACGGGACGTACGACTATAGCGGGTCGACCGACTCAAGCGATTTTGGCCTCCCGTATTTGGCCGTGGCGAATTGCCAGCCATGCGTCGTCAATGATTCCAACCCGGTCTGCCACGAACAGGCGCAGAGCAAGGAATAAGGATTCTCAACCCATACGATTCTGTTTAGCGAAGAGGAGCGGAAAAGGCAGTGATCACGAACATCGCCATCGGGAGGAATTGCATCGACGATTCTTTTGTTGACCCGGGAAGCGCCGGTCTCCAATGCGCTCACGCGAAATCTGTTTGCGGTGTGGCAAAATCTGGCCAGTCAAAATCTCGCCAGCGAGCTGTGAACGCTCAACGGGACGGGGAGCCGGTCCACTTCTATATGGAGAGTATGTTATGCAGACCTTGATGTTTTCGCGTACGGGGCTCATGGTCGTTTCGTGTATTTTGGGCACGGTCAACGCACTGTTACCGCAGTCGGCCAGCGCGCAAGCCACCGACACGTCACCGGCCGGTATGGTCGCGTTCTTTCCGCAAAGCCAATGTCCGACTGGATGGGAACCGGCACCCTATGCACAGGGGAGGCTCCTGCTTGGCGTCACCGACTCCACGATGTACGACCTGGCCAAAACAGTCGGCACGCCCCTGACGAACCTCACAGCCCCGGCCCATCAGCACGACTTCACCGCTTCGGTCAGCCTCCCCGAGAAGCAACTCAATACCGGCGACTGCGGCTCGTTTGAGCACGATACCCAGCATAGGACCGACACTACGCACTACTACACCGTCAAGGGGACGACCCTCAATGGAGGGTCCTCCGACCTTCCGCTGTTCCAAATGCTCGCGTGTGAGAAGAAAGTCAGCGGTCAATCCCCGCCTCCAACCGACGGGTATGGAACCTCAGCGCTGGCCTTTTTTAACCTCCAGTCCTGTCCGGCCAACTGGCAGCCGGCCGTCGGGTATCCCCAAGGGTACCAGGTAACGTGGAACGGACCGCAGAACTACAAAGTCGTGATCACCTTTGACGGGACGGATAGTGACAAGGATGGTGTTTTGCGGGGACGTGGATCCGACCCGTCGACGATCGCAGGAGGCAAAACGAACGAACTGAATTTTTGGAACATGGTCGTTTACCAGAATAATCAGAAAAAGTTCGCGTTCACGTGGAATACACAGAAAGCCCGCCCCGATTTCAACTTCAACTATGTCCTTGCCAGCAAGGAAGTGTACGCCAACGTGCAGTACTCTGAGGAAAACGGTTTGAACGCGGGCGTCTCGGGATCGGGAGCCACCGACTATAACTTTTTTTCAAATCAACCAGCCAGCGGAATCTGGTTAGTCCCAGCGGGAAATAATAATCAAGCAGCCAAGGGTCCGTTGGGGAACAATCAATTTACCGAGAGCACGCCTACATCCACCGTTGACGGCTATTTCGTCATGCCATTCGAAGCGCCTCCGGATGGAACCGTCGGAACCCTGGTTGGCAATCCCTACGCGAATGGTGAGCAGCGTTCGCACAGCCATGCTCTCACCTCAAGCATTAGCCTGGACTCGTATCAATTTGAGAAAGGGGTTGGGGTATGCCACGATCTGACCAGCCCCGGCACCCACACGTTTAGCGGATCGACTGTCGCCACATTCAACAATGTCCCCTACACTCAGCTCCTGCTCTGCGAACGGGACCCCACCTTCTCCACACCCAATCCACCCACGGTGCCCTCCGACGTCGTGACGTTCTTTGGCACCCAAAATTGTCCCTATCCCTGGAAATCAAGCGCCACGGGATCCGGGCGTTTGCTCGTAGGTCTGCCAGACGGCGGCACCCCGAACGAGGCCTTCGGGAGCGGGAAACCGCTGACGGCTCCCGGCACCAGGGTTCCACATACGCATGGCCTGAAAGGATCGGTCACGCTAGACGACCACGAGAAGGTCGCCCTCGCGATTGGGACCAATTCAGCTCATTTCGGCATGACCGGGACCTACGACTACGGCGGAACCACCGATGCGGGGAACTTCGGCTTGCCCTACCTGACAACTGCAAATTGCCAACCCTGCAGTGGGCCGAACGATGCCAATCCGGTTTGCAGCGAACAGGAGGCGCAGGGAAAGGAATAAAAATTCCCGTCACACGAACCCGGCTTCATCACGGAGGAGGAGAGGACATGACGGCAGCGATCACGAACATCACCATCGGCGTGAATCTCATCGACGATTACCTGTTGACCCAGGAAGCGCCGGTCTCCAATGCGCTCACGCGGAATTTATTTGCGGTGGTGCAGAATCCGGCTAGTCAAGATCCCACCAGCGAACTGCTGACCATTGATGGGGACGGCGATCCAGTGCATTTCTACCCGGACCCTACGTCCCAATCGGGCTGGACAACGGTGAAACTCGGGGCCACGGCACCAGATAACACCGGCCCCTGCAATCGTCTCGTCGGGTTTTATCACCAGGGTACCCTCAACGCCCTCTGCTACTACCCCCTCAAGACGGGGGCCGGAAGCAGCGCGGTGTGGATGCAATCGTCCGTGCCCGGCACGTGGACCCCCGCCTCGTTATCCGCCACGGCGAAGAACTGGATCGGCTACACCTATCAGACGGATCAGTACGTGGACACCGACGGCCATGCCTATTTGTACGGGGTTACGGGCAACGTCACCCCCCACGCCTTCTTTGTCCTGACCTATTCCACCGATCCGCAAACCGGCACTCCACAATGGATGCCGATCGCCGAGCGGTACCCGACACAATTCATCCCGGAAATTTCCGATCCCGACACGGCGGCCTTTCGCCTCACCGAAGGGACGGGCGGCAGCGGGTCGGTCACGGTTCTCTGGATCGATGGCAGCACCATCTCGCATGAGGACGCGACGGTGACCTGGTCAGAACAGAACAACCAGCAGACGGCCACGTTTACCTGGAGCGAGCAATCGTCCACGTTCAACCCCGGGAAAGGCACGCTGACCGCCGACAACCTCTATGCGGTCCCCGGCGAACTGGGCAGCGGCCAGCTACTGCTCCTCGATGCGACCAACACGCTCTGGCTCGTGGCGAATTTCTATGCGGCGCAACCGTCGATCACGCAGTTGACCGGGCTTGCGAGTCAACCGAAGAGCGCGACGGCGGTGGGGGTGGGCGTCGACAGCAGTCAGACCGTGACCATCTTTGGCATCGAACCGGGCAACGATTATCTGTGGTATCTCCAGCAGACGGGGAATGGCTCGCTCACCTTCGGCAGTTGGGTGCAGTTGGGCGGCACGCTGCTCACCCTGAACTGCCCGGCCTACATGCGGGCGGGGCCGGAGCTGTTCTCGGCTGGACTCGCGACGGATCCGCAGTCAGGGGCGAGCGCTCCCGCGGTCTTTCACATGGATCAGAACCTGCCCGGCGGGCCCCAGGGCAATGGCGATTCCCCAGGTACACAGGTCTGGTCGACCCGCAAGGTCTCCGCGCCGCCGGCGCCGGGCACCACGACGCCGACTCAAACCGCCACGTATTCCATGGAGTTGGCGGGGTTTGATGCCGGCAACAATCCTGTCGCGGCCGGCACGGTGACGGTTACGGCCGATCAGGCCGTCACCGTGGTCTGGAACAGTTATGCCTATCACATCGGCCCTACCACGCCGCTTACGGTGGAACTGGACGGCGCGGGGCAGGCCACGGTCCTCTATGAAGCGGTGGGCCTGACGCCACCGGTCATCACCTTCACCGCCGTGGATACCGGCAACCACATCACGGGCTCACGATGGTGCCGGGGCGATGTGGTCCAATACATCCAGGCCCTGGACGGGACGCCGCTGGCGCCGCTGCCGGGCTCGGTGACTCCGCAACTGCAAACGGTGACCGGCACGGACCTGATCAATCAAGCTTTGACGGGAGGGGATTATCAGGAAACCGGCCCGGCTAACACCGCCGCGCAGGCCATCAATTCCGCGGGGAATTGGATGAACCAAAACCCGACGGACTCCACGGAGCAGGGGACTATCGATCTGAGCCAGATTAAGACGCGGCATTGGGAGATCGACTTCGCCCATCCCGAGGGCCCGCGGTTCCGCGTACTTACCGAGGAGGAGGCCCGCGATCTATTGACCAACCGGCGGGCCACCGGCCAGTTGGGTTCCTTCGGCAGCGTCTTCGGGGATGTAGCGCATTTCTTCAAGCACGAGTTCGATCAGCTGACCTATTTTGCCGCCACGGTCACCGACGATGTGTTAAATATCGTCTTTAATGATTTGGAGCCGTTCGTCATCTCGACCATCAAGCAAGCCGGCGCGGCGCTCGAAACCATCTTCTCGAAAATCCGGCAACTGGCGGATGAGATCTACAAGGTGCTTCAGGAGGTCATCGCCTGGTTGAAGATGCTCTTTGATTGGGACGATATTCTCAATACCCATACGGCAATCAAGTACGCCGTCAATCAAACCTTATTCACCAATCTGATGACCGTGGTCGGCGATGCGGAGAACGACCTGTCGAAATGGTTCTCTTCCCTCAAGTCGGACATCACCAATGTCTTCGACAATATCGAAAGCCACTTCGACAATTCGACCAGCTTCAATAATTTTGCGAACAATGCCCAGACAGGGGCACCAACAGCCACGAACACCAACGTGCTTGCAGGTACGACGACGCTCAACACCAACCAGCAGCATGCGTCGAAGTGCAATTATGTCTACAGCCGTTCGAAGACCTCCTTCGGAACCATAGGCGCCGTGGCGCCTGCGGGAGTGCCACCCGGCCTGGTCGGGAGCGATCCGACGACGGCCATTATTCAGGCCATTCAAACCAGCATCATGGATCCGACAAACGCCAATGGGCAGTCGCTCTATACGGTCTACTCACAAAGCCTGCTCAATTTCATAACAGACACCTTGAGCGATCCCAGTAATTTTTTGGATCTCATTATTCTCCAATTCCTGGAAGCCGCAAAAGATCTCGTGCTCTTTGTGGTCGATGCCGTGGAGGCGGTCCTGGAAGCCATCCTCAATCTGCTCGAGGATGCGGTCGAGGCATTCCAAAGCATGATCACAGATTCAATCGACATCCCGATCATCACGTGGCTGTGGAAGAATGTGATCACGAACGGCGACGAGTTCACCTTGCTCGATCTGTTCTGCCTGATTCTTGCGGTGCCCGGTACCATCCTCTATAAAATTTTGTATGGGGGCTCAAACGCGTCGCCTCCCTTCACCAGCACAACCCTCGATGAATTGCAGCAAAGCCAGTTGGCTTGGCCGTCCATCCCGGCCCTTTCGGACAGTGGTGTCGAGTGGTCAGCGCCGGTCGGATATACGCCTCCCTCCAAGGAGGTGTTGGAGCCTCTGGGCATTCTCGCGGGACTTTCGTATATCGTCACGGGATGGTGCGCCATGAATATGGATCTCAAAGCGGCTGCGGGGGAGGACGATGCCTCAGCCCGAAACTACTCGATTCTTTCGGTTATTCTTGCCGGCTTTCAGATTGGTTCAACCGCTCCATATTCGGTTTTCGGCAAATCGTCGGGTGATTGGACGCAAGCCGACAGGTGGACACTCAACGCGTGGTTTACCGGGATCTTCCAGGCGTCGTGCGATGCCTGTTTCGTTGCGCTTTCCACGACCCACACGGCAACCGAGTTTGTTGATGGAGCCGGGCCTGTGGGTGACACCGCTATCGGTGTTTGCCAGGAAGCGGTCGGCATTGTGACCTGTATCTACCAAAGCCAATCGGGATCTGGATACTCCGGTTGGGACGCCGCCGGCAACGTCATTGGGCCGATTGACGAAAGTCTGAAGTTTATGCTCGATTGCGGTCCCGAAATCCAGACAGTTCTCATTTGTTTAGATTTGATCCTACCCATCGGAGTGTGTGTGACCACCTGCAAATCAGCCGAAGATGGTTAACCCGGTCCAGATCCGAGTTCCGTAAAGTCGGGGCCTGCTTCGCAGGTTTTCGACATTGCCATCTCAAGCAACAAGGGTTGTCTGGAACATAACACATCAAGATCTCTATCCATCTTCATCCATTTTTTATCAGGAGGAGCGGACATGACGGCAGCGATCACGAACATCACCATTGGCGTGAATCTCATCGACGATTACCTGTTGACCCAGGAAGCGCCGGTCTCCAATGCGCTCACGCGGAATTTATTTGCGGTGGTGCAGAATCCGGCTAGTCAAGATCCCACCAGCGAACTGCTGACCATTGATGGGGACGGCGATCCAGTGCATTTCTACCCGGACCCTACGTCCCAATCGGGCTGGGCGACGGTGAAACTCGGTGTGACACCGCCCGCCAACACCGGAATCTGTAATCGCATCCTGGGGTTCTACCATCAGGGCGTCCTCAACGCGTTATGTTATTATCCCCTCTCGACGGGGGCCGGAAGCAGCGCGGTGTGGATGCAATCGTCTACTCCAGGCACCTGGGAACTTGCCTCATTGTCCGGCACGGCGAAGAACTGGATCGGCTACACCTTTCAGACGGATCAGTACGTGGATGCCGACGGCCATGCCTATTTGTACGGAGTCACGGGCAACGTCACGCCCCACTCCTTTTTCGTCCTGACCTACGCCACCAACCCGCAAACCGGCACCCCACAATGGATGCCGATCGCCGAGCGGTACCCGACACAATTCACCCCGGAAATTTCCGATCCCGACACGACGGCCTTTCGCCTCACCGAAGGGCTCGGCGGCAGCGGGTCGGTCACGGTCCTCTGGGTGGATGGCAGCAATATTTCGCACGAGGAGGCCACCATCACATGGACGCAGCAGACGCCCACGTTCACCTGGACCGGGCAGTCCGGGACGTTCAATCCCAACAAGGGCGCCCTCACGGCCGAAAACCTCTATGCCATTCCCGGCCCGCTCGGCAGCGGCCATCTGCTGCTGCTCGATGCGACCAGCACACTGTGGCTCGTGGCGAATTTCTATGCGGCGCAACCGTCGATCACGCAGTTGACCGGGCTTGCGAGTCAACCGAAGAGCGCGACGGCGGTGGGGGTGGGCGTCGACAGCAGTCAGACCGTGACCATCTTTGGCATCGAACCGGGCAACGATTATCTGTGGTATCTCCAGCAGACGGGGAATGGCTCGCTCACCTTCGGCAGTTGGGTGCAGTTGGGCGGCACGCTGCTCACCCTGAACTGCCCGGCCTACATGCGGGCGGGGCCGGAGCTGTTCTCGGCTGGACTCGCGACGGATCCGCAGTCAGGGGCGAGCGCTCCCGCGGTCTTTCACATGGATCAGAACCTGCCCGGCGGGCCCCAGGGCAATGGCGATTCCCCAGGTACACAGGTCTGGTCGACCCGCAAGGTCTCCGCGCCGCCGGCGCCGGGCACCACGACGCCGACTCAAACCGCCACGTATTCCATGGAGTTGGCGGGGTTTGATGCCGGCAACAATCCTGTCGCGGCCGGCACGGTGACGGTTGCGGCCGATCAGGCGGTCACCGTGGTCTGGAACAGTTATGCCTATCATATCGGCCCTACCACCCCGCTTACCGTGGAGCTGGACGAAAGCGGGCAGGCCACGGTCCTCTATGAAGCGGTGGGCCTGACGCCGCCGGTCATCACCTTCACGGCGGTGGATGCCAGCAACCACATCACGGGCTCACGGTGGTGCCGGGGCGATGTGGTTCAGTACATCCAGGCTCTGGACGGGACGCCGCTGGCGCCGTTGCCGGACTCGGTGGCTCCGCAACTGCAAACGGTGACCGGCATCGATCTGATCAATCAGGGCTTAACGGGGGGCGCCTATTCCCAAACCGACACCGCCAACACGGCGGCACAGGCGATCAATTCCTCCGGAAACTGGATGAGCCAAAACCCGACGGACTCCACGGGTCAAGGGACTATCGATCTGAACCAGATCAAAACGCCGCATTGGGAGATCGACTTCGCCCATCCGGAGGGCCCGCGGTTCCGTGTGCTCACGGAAGAGGAAGCGCGTGATCTGTTGCGCAACCGGCGGGCCACCGGCCAGTTAGGCTCATCCGGCAGCATCTTCGGAGATGTAGCACATTTCTTTAAGCACGAGTTCGATCAGCTGACCTATTTTGCCGCCACGGTCACCGACGGAGTCCTCAATATCGTCTTCAATGATTTGGAGCCGTTCGTCATCTCGACCATCAAGCAGGCCGGCGCGGCCCTCGAAACCATCTTCTCGAAAATCCGCCAGCTCGCGGATGAAATCTACAAGGTGCTTCAGGAGGTCATCGCCTGGTTGAAGATGCTCTTCGATTGGGACGATATTCTCAATACACATTCCGTGTTTAAAGAATGTATGAATCAGACTCTGACAAACCTAAGTGGCTCCATCACTTATGCGCAAACACTCGTCCAGAAAAACTTTGCGGAGGTGCAGGCAGAAGTAAAGGAAATCTTCACCAATCTCGAGTCGAAATTCGAACTGATCCAAGGGCAGAGCTATAACGACTTCGCGAATAGCGCTTCGGAAAGCCAAAACACCTTGGCTGACCCGAGCACCCAATCGACCCAGCAGCAACATGCCTCGAAATGTAGCTACGTTTACAGTCGTTCGACACCCTCGTTTACCGGGGCATCGGCCATCTCGCTGAGGGACCTGGGAGGCACCTTGGGCGACAGCGACCCCACGACCGTCATCACGGACGCGGTGAAGCAATACATCTATAGCGGCAATACTTCGGACCAAAACACGCAGCAGTTCAATTCGACCAATGCCACACTGCAGAATTTTGTTACCGGGAAGATCACTAATCCCAGCAGCCTATTCGACCTCATCATCGTGGACTTGCTGACTGCGGCGGAAGATCTGGTGCTGTTTATCATGGACGGCATCGAGTACGTCATCGAAGCGATTCTCTCGGTGGCGGCGTCCGCCATTAAAGCGTTTTCCGACCTGATCAACCAGCCCATCGACATTCCGATCGTCACCTGGCTGTGGAAGAACGTGATCACGAAGGGCGACGAGTTCACCTTGCTCGACCTGGTCTGTCTCATCTTTGCCGTACCGGCGACCATTCTCTACAAGCTTGTCGCCAGCACGCTATTAAATCCGAACGAAGCACCCCAAGCTCCGTTTTCCAGCAGCGACGTCACCACGATCCAGACCACCGGTCTCCCTTGGCCCACCATACCCTCCGAGGGTGTGCCGACAATGGCAGCGCGAACGTCGGACAGCTCTCAATTGTCTGCAAAGATTATGGCCAGTCTGACCGCCACCTCTTCGTTTTTTATGGGCCTTGGCTACCTCATGACCATGGTGAGCGATTACAAAGCCTACCAAAGCCAACAAGAAGGCGCTTTTGTCCCTTCACCCAAGGCCACGTTTTACTCCTACTTGAGCCTATTCTTTCGCTCAATGACATTTGCAACCGGTGCGCCGGGCAGCGTGTTTGCGAAACCCTCCTCCCAGTGGGCCATAGCCGATCGATGGACCGTGGGGCTGTGGAGCACACGGGGAGCGTTGGTCCTGGCGGATCTCGTGTATTGTGCCTTGTCCGTCTACAAGACAGGGGCAAAGTGGGTCCCGGTCTACGGGCCGGCGCTCAAATCCGCTATGGGCGTGCTTCATATTGGTATTGGGGCTGGGGCCAGCTACTATCAGCTGAGCGACAATAACTATAGCGATTGGGTGCCCATTAACAACTTTCTCCGACCGATCCCCAGCTGTTTCAAATTCTTGTTCTACGATCCACCGGAATCAGGGGTGTGGGCTCCGATTCCATGGTTACTCGTCATTGATGCCGTCGCCGGCGTCGGAGCGACCGCCACTCAAATCGGCGCCGCGGTGTATAAATTCCAGCATTCGAACTAGGGTACAGAAAATCAGGAGTGATTGCCTTGATAGGTTCCTGGCTTTGAAGAGGTTGGAAATGATTCTGCTCCCTACTTTCTGGACTTGAAATTGAAGGCCACCTTACCAACGGGACTGGAAATGTGTTACCAATCGAAGTGACACTAGGGGCCGGTGTGCGCGGTTGTGAGGAACACATTTTGTGCTGCGAGGTGTTAGGAGAACTCCGCCCTCTTGGGTAGCTGAAGAGCTGTTTTGCAGAGACGGACCATTTTAAACGCAAGCTATGCGTACTGGAAATGGAAAGCGAAGCCTCTCTTTTCCTGCCAGTTTTTCATAGCCCCGCCCCCCATACCACGGCTTTCCTCAAAAATGGCAGCATTGAACAGTGAAGGCTGTTCGACTGACGGTCTGTCTTATTTGAAAGTATTCATGGAAGTCTCATATCCGGTTCCTTAATTCCTACGATGCTGGATGTTGTCCTCTACGAACCCGAAATTCCACCGAACACCGGGAATATTATTCGGTTATGTGCCAATACCGGATTCGGTTTGCATCTGATTCATCCGCTGGGATTTGAGTTGGATGATAAGCGGGCGCGTCGGGCCGGGTTGGATTATCATGAATTGGCCAGGATGAAGGATTATCCCACGCTGCAGGACTACCTGGATGCTCAAAAGCCCTCACGAATTTTTGCGATCACTACAAAAGGACAGCGACCCTATCATGACGTGGCCTTCCAACCTGGTGATGCTTTGTACTTTGGCCCCGAGACGCGGGGCCTGCCTGCCCATATCCTGGAAGCCCTTCCTCCGGACCATCGGTTGCGCATTCCCATGCGGCCAGACTCTCGTAGCCTGAATTTGAGCAATGCGGTGGCCGTGGTGGTCTATGAGGCGTGGCGCCAGTTGCAGTTTTATGGCGCCAAGTAAGCTAAAGGTCCGTAGGCGAGAGAGGCTAATTCTGCTAGAGTAGAGCCTTTCATTTTTGGCATTTCTCGGGGTAATCCTGAAACGAAGAATGTTGCTGGGTTCTAGGGCTGTTCGTCCTAGGCACAGACCCTTCGCTTCCAATTCAGGATGACCATGTTGTTGAGATCTCATAAATGCTTAGACTGGCCGCCAGATATCTAAAGTATTACACAAATTTTTATCTATTAAGAAAGGTCATCGGATGAAGGAGATTTTGTTTGTGGGGGCGGGTTCGGTTGGGGGATATTTCGGTGCGCATCTGTCTCGCCACAATCCGAACGTGTCGTTTCTCCTGCGCCCGCGTTCCAGGGAGGCAGTTGCTAAAAACGGGCTGACCATCCGGAGCGCGATTGGTGAGAGCTTTACCGTGCATCCCAAGGTGGCTTCGGATCCCAAGGAACTGCCCCAACCGGATCTGATTGTGTTGGGGATTAAAGCCTATGACCTGGATGAGGTCATGGATCAGATAGAGCCGGTGCTGAAACCGGATACCACCATTCTGACGTTGCAAAATGGGGTGACGATTGAGGATACCCTGATGGCCAGGTTTGGCCGTGAGCGGATTGTGGGCGGGGTGGCCTTTATCTATTCCAGGATCGCCGAGCCCGGAGTCATTGACCATTATAAAAAAGGGATGCTGGCCATTGGCGAACCGTTGGGGATGGAGACCTCAAGACTTCAAGTCATACTGGAATTATTTAAAGGTGGAGGACTTCCCTGTTTCATCAATCCTGATATCCGGCGCGCGAAATGGGAGAAAATGTGTTGGAATTGTGTGTTTAACCCCTTGACGGTATTGCTGAATGACCGGGTGGCGAAAGCCCTGGATCATCCGGAGTTCCAACCGGTCATCGCGACCATCGTGCGGGAGGTCTCGGCCGTGGCCATGGCGGCGCACCGTGTGCCGTTGGACGAGGATATGCCGCAGAAGGTCGTTAAATGGGCTCAAGAACTTCGTGATATCCATACCTCGATGTATGATGATTGGTTGGCCGGACGGCCCACTGAGATTGATGAGCTGAACGGTTTTATTAGCGGGCAAGGCAAAGCATTTGCCGTGCCCACTCCCATGAATGACATGTTAACGGCCTTCATTAAGGCCATGACTATATCCAAGCCTTCTGTCGAGGCTACGATTCAGGTAGGCGGGGCCATCATGCAGTCTCTGCAATTGACGCGAACGACACTGGCGAAACTTCCTGCGGCGCATCAGATTTCTGAATTGCCCGCATTGATGCCCGGCATGAATATTCGTGGCGTTAAACTTCAAGCAATACTTGATGTTGTGACGCTTGATGTGGGAGCCGACCATGTGACCTTTGAGTCGCAGGATGGAAAATTTTCTGCCTGTCTGACGATAAAGCAAGCCGTGGAGTTTGGCATTTTGTTGTATGAAATGGATGGCGCGCCCTTTCCCACCGAACGCGGCGGGCCGTTCCGGCTAGTTACCCCTGGCTTGGGTGACTTGTGCGCCAATGTGAAACAGATCGGCAGCATGATCGTTTCCAAAGGCCTGGTTTCGGATAGTCGTCCACCTCAAGTCTGTCCAGAGAAAGAGTAGGTGTGTCTTGATGCAGCCTTCGCACCGTGTTCCCCTTGTCTATAATCTGTTTCCACGCCTGGCCGGTCCTTGTGATCGCTGGCTTGCTCATGCGGAACGAGCCGCAAGCATGGGATTTAATTGGCTCTTTGTGAATCCCATTCATCTCCCCGGATTTTCGGGAAGTTTATATGCCATCAAAGAATATAATCTTCTGAATCCGGCATTTCTTCCGGAAGGGACTCAGGACCAGCGACTTGATGTGTTGCGGCCCACCCTTCAAGGTATCGCGCAATGTGGCCTGGCGCCCATGGTGGATCTGGTCTTAAACCACACAGCCATTGATTCATCCTTAGTGTCCCAACATCCCGACTGGTATATGCGGGATGAACACGGAAAAGTTGAAAATCCCTATGCGGTTGATCCGGATGATCCCAGCAAGAAAACGGTGTGGGGCGACTTAGCCGAAATTGATAATCGGCATTCGCCGGACCGTGAGCAGCTCTGGGAGTTTTGGGGGCAATTGGTCGACCGGTATCTTGAGCTGGGCTTCCAGGGTTTTCGATGTGATGCGGCCTATAAAGTTCCAGGTGAGTTGTGGAGTTTCTTGATTGATCGGGCGCAACGGGTGAATCCGCAGGCCGTCTTTTGGGCGGAAAATCTGGGCTGTACCCTGGAGCAAACGCGGGCACTTGGAGACGCGGGGTTTCACTTTTTTTGTAATAGTTCCAAGTGGTGGAACTTCAAGGATGCCTGGTGCTTAACTCAGCACCGTGAATTTCAGAATATGCCGTCCATTGGATTTCCTGAGTCCCATGACACCCCGCGTCTGGCGGCTGAATCAGGGGGGAATGAAGGGGTCCAACGGCAACGCTATGCCTTTGCCGCGCTGTTTTCCACCGGCCTCATGATACCGATGGGGTATGAATTCGGATTTCAGAAGTCGTTGCATGTGGTGAAGACCACTCCCGATGATTGGGAGTCACCCCGGTGGGATTTGCAGGATTTTATCCGTGCGGTAAATCACTGGAAATTAGCAGTGCCGCTTTGGCAAGGGGAGGGGGAGCTGGTTCAACGGTCGATGAGCCACTCCAATCTGTGCGTTTTGGAACGGCGGTCGTTGGAAAATTCACACAGTTGGGCACTCCTCTGTCTTAATACGAATATTCATGAGCCGGTTGATGTGGCCAGCGGGGAGTTGGGCGCCCTACCGTCTTCTCCCAGACTGTGGCGTGTCAGCTCGCTCGATCAGCATCCTGGTTCCCAATCCCTGCCTGAGCGAGTGGTGTTTCAGCCAGCCGAAGTCATTGTGATTACAGACTTTTAAGTGTGGTCTTGAGATTGCAACTGAATAGATGGGGCCGTAAAATGCTCCTTTCTTATTCACAGGGTTTTATTATGGGATTTTTGGGAAAGGACGAGAAGGTATGTCAGAGCGGACGTTAGCAATTATTAAACCTGATGCGGTGGCCAAGCATGCGATTGGTGATATTGTCCGCCGGTATGAGGAAGCCGGGTTATTTCCGGTTGCTATGAAAATGATGCGGTTATCCCAAGGGATGGCAGAAGGGTTCTATGCTGTCCATCGAGAACGCCCATTTTTTAAAGACTTGACCACCTATATGAGCTCTGGGCCAGTGGTGGTCGTGGTGTTGGAAGGAAAGGATGCCGTCAAAAAACACCGTGATCTGATGGGGGCAACCGATCCCAAGAAAGCCGATCCTGGCACCATTCGGGCTGCGCATGGCGCTTCTATTGAGGCCAATGCGGTGCATGGGTCCGATTCTGCGGAAAATGCTCTAATTGAGATTCGGTACTTTTTCGCGGAATCCAATCTAGGCTAGTGAAAAGACCAAACTAAATTGGTTGGTGCTCAATGACCTTGGCATGATGCCCGCCGACATCGGCGGGCATACCTGTCTCTTCTTATAGATATAGTGTATTGGTTTTGGGCTCATGTCCCTCTGCACGTATACACCTAATGCCGTATGAGAACCTGGCTAATAATTTGTAGTCTGGCCCTGTGTCTGGGGCTCTTGGCCGGGTGCGGACGGACACGCCCTCCGCAGGGACCACCGGTGAGTGGTGCCATTCCTCCTCCTGCTGTCGAATCCGTACCGGATCGTGATGAAGGAGGCGCGCCATCCCTACCCGGAGTCTCTCCGGATATTCACCGAATCCATTCACAACTCTTTCAACAATCGAAAGCATATTTTGAGGAGAAAGCCTATCCTCAAACCATCAGCGGGCTCACGCGGCTGCTGGCGCTTCTTCCTGAAGAATCGATTGAAGTCCAAAGCCGTTGGTTGCTGGCTCAATCCTATCGTCAGGTGGGGGAATGGGAGTCCGCCAGAGATCAATACCGCACGCTTGCCGTTGCGGGGAGTACCAATCCCTATCAGGCTGATGCTCAGTTGCAATTCAGTGAACTTCAACGGTTACTTGAGAATTTTGCGATGCCTCCTCTCGATACTCAGGCCATAAGGTTAACTCTTGAACAATTGCCGGCCAGTGGAGGTTTTGACCAGGGAATTAAAAAGATGAAAGCCGATGGAATCACCACCCTGTTGATTGATTTGGGTTGTGAGGGAGCCGGATTCCACACCGATCCATCGCGGACGTCGAAGGCGCCTCGGCATCTGATTGATCTACAAGCGCTCTTGCGCTCATATGTGGAACGAAGTCATCAGGTGCATCTGTTGGTGTACGTGGGAGTGAATCTGCGTTGTGTCGGCAATTGGCACGATTCTCCTTTGCCGAAATGGCGAGACCGCACCTATAATGTGACCACCCGTCAGGCTCAGGATTCCAGATTTTTTGATCTGTTTCATCCAGAGTATCAACGGTTTCTCGATGACTTTCTGGCACAACTTTCCGGGGAGGGTGTAGACGGTCTGGTGTTTCTCGACGATTATCCCATGGGGATGTATGACGGGATATCCCGTTCGGGGTTAACCCGTTTTCAAACCGCATTCGGTGTGAGCTTTGATCCCGTGCGTGCATTCCAATCAGGGTTTGATCCTCTCAGAGCATCGAAAGTGTCGAGTCGATCAACACAGGGTACAAGCGCTCTTGAAGAAGATTCCGCGTTTTGGCGATGGGCCGGGTGGAAGGCTCGCGAGCGATTGACGGTGGTTGAGCAGTTGATGGGCCAGCTTCGCAAACGCCATTTGACGGTTCAATGTGGTCTGGAACTCCACCCGCATGGATTGACCGATCCGGTTCGGGCTTTAGTGGACTATGCCCAGGATGCCATGGAAGCCATCCGGCGCCCGTTTTCCTTTTTCTTTGTGCGACCGGAAATTGATCGTCATTCATCGTCTGATCAACTGTCGGCGATTGAGAAGCTCCGGCGCATCTCAACAAAGGCTGTGTTGACCCGCTTGCTTCCTGTGCTTGATGATCCGCGGCGGGTGTGGGTGAGTATGCCGGCGGAGAGAGGAAAGCGCATTGCGCCGGGAACAGCCGGGGGCAGCGCGTCACTTCTTGATGAGTTTCCTTCGGGAATTGGTATCGTACACGATATTCGCGCCTTTTCTTGATTTTTCTCTGATGTCTCTGGCCTATAGAGGTGGGTGCACCCACTCAACCTCGTGCATGGGAGGCACACACATATGAACGCCATCATCGTTTTGAACAAAAGGGGGTTGTAATGGAGCCACAGGATTTACGTTATCACAAGGAGCACGAATGGATTCGCGTTGAAGGGAACAAGGCGACGTTAGGCATCAGTCAATTTGCTCAGGATGCCCTGGGGGATGTGGTCTTTGTGGACGTTCCTAAAGTAGGAACCTCATTGCAGGCTGAAGATCAGTTGGGCGAAGTGGAGTCGACCAAGGCCACCTCGACGATTTACACGCCGGTGACCGGAAAAATTCTCGAAGTCAACGCAGAGCTTCAAGACCATCCCGAACTGCTCAATCAGGATCCCTATGGAAAGGGGTGGATCGCGGTGCTGGAATTAGCCAACCCCGGTGAAGTGGATGCGTTGATGACGCCGGAGCAATACACGGCATTTTTAGCCTCACAGGAATCATGACCGTGTCTCCCCGCATCGTGATTATCGGATCAGGCCCTGGTGGGTATGTGGCCGCGATACGTGCCGCTCAATTAGGGGCTACGGTGACGATCCTGGAAGAACAGGTGCTGGGGGGGGTGTGCCTGAATTGGGGCTGTATTCCCAGTAAAACCCTGTTGGGCTTTATTGATCTCGGTGAACGGGTTCGGCATGCCCAGCCGTTTGGCCTCAACATTGAAGGGCCGGTGACCTATGATCTTGCCCGCATGGTCGCGCGCAAGGAGGAAGTGGTTCGCGGGTTGGTGAAGGGGATTGGCACGTTATTGAAGCAGTGGAAAATTACGCACGTGCCGGGGCGGGGCGAATTAGTCAGTAACCGGCAGGTACGGATTACCCACCCTGATGGGTCTTCCTCCACCCTTGATGCCGATGCCATTATTCTTGCCACCGGTTCTTCCTGGCCTCAACTGCCTCAGTTTCCTATTGATGGTCAACGGGTGCTGACCAGTAAAGACGCGTTGGATTTAACGGAGATCCCCAGGAGCATGGTGATTGTCGGCGCCGGGGTAGAAGGCTGTGAGTTCGCCTGCCTGTTGAGCGGGCTGGGATCGGAAGTGAGCGTCGTGGAAATGATGCCTTCGGTGCTGCCTCTCGAGGATGAAGATACCATCTCCACCATGACCCGTGAATTGAAGAAACGCAAGATTCAACTTTATCTCAATACGCAGATTTCCAAATGGACCGCAGTTGATGAAGGCGTGCGAGTGACGCTGGCTTCGGGAGAAGAGCTGGTTGCCGGCCACCTGCTGGTTTCGGTCGGGCGTCGTTTGAACTCCGGCCAATTAGGGCTGGATCAGGTTGGGGTTGAGATCGGAAGCAAGGGTGAAATTCTGGTCAACGAAAAAATGGAAACCTCCGTTCTCGGTATTTATGCGATTGGAGATGTGACGGGAAAATTCATGTTGGCTCATGTTGCGTCGGCTCAAGGAAAGGTGGCGGTCTCAAACGCGATGGGCCGGCCGCAGGCCATTAATTATGATGTCATTCCTGCGGGAATATTTACCTTGCCGGAAATCGGGCGAGTCGGGCTGACCGAGGCCCAAGCCCGCGAACGTGGTTTGGCCGTCGCGATCGGACGATTCAAATATGCCGGTCTCGGAAAAGCCCAGGCTGTCGGAGAGCCATTTGGCCATTTCAAAGTGATTTCGGATGAACAGACCAGGAAAATCCTTGGCGTCCATATTATCGGTGCCCATGCGGCGGACCTTATTCATGAAGCCGCTATGGCGATGCAGGGTGGGTTGACCGTCGAGGATCTTGCCAACATGATCCATGCTCATCCGACATTTTCGGAGGGGTTGATGGAGGCGGCTGAGGATGTGGAGGGCATGGCGATTCATCAGGTGCGAAAGCGGTAATAATGCCGTGAGATGTGGTCATTGATGCACCATGAATGACGTTAAACCAAGGGGATTGCGAGCCGGGTCGTTGCAATGGCCTGATAGGCATTCAGGCGAATTTTCCTGCAGAGTCTCTCTTCTATTGAAATTGGCCTTTTTGGGGGCAGGCGTGTGTTTCGTCTATTGGGTCGGGTGGCCGCAGCTAGCGATTTCTCCAGGCGTTCCCCTCGAAAATTCAGGTGTTCTCGAATCACGCACAATCCTTTCCGGTTCCGCTGATCATCCCGCCGAAGTTGTGAACGTGGCGCCTCATTCGGGGAGAGATGTCGTATACCCTCTTCAAGTGATGGTGGAAGATGAACCGGAACCAACCCGTGAAATCGCGGTGGTGACCGTGGATTTGAACGACGGCACCTTGGCTGAATTAGAACATCTTCCTGGCATTGGACCGGTCCTTGCCGGACGAATTGTGGCGCACCGAACTTCCCATGGAGCATTTCGACACATTGAGGACCTGGTACTTGTGCCGGGTATTGGAGAAAAACGGTTGGAGCTACTGCGCCCCTTTGTCGGTGTAGGAGTCTCAACCAAGGCGATAGGTATCGGGAGTTAATTTTTCACTTTCACACAGCGTGGCTCATAAAATGACAACTTCAGAAATTAACCGGCAACTGGATCTGATTCTTCGGGGAACCGTGGAGGTCATTCAGCTCGACGAATTAAAGGCCAAATTAGCGGAGTCACTGAAGGAACAGCGTCCTCTCAATATTAAAGCCGGATTTGATCCCACGGCGCCGGACCTGCATCTGGGCCATACGGTGTTAATTCAAAAACTCAAGCACTTTCAGGAGTTAGGCCATCAAGTTATTTTTCTCATTGGCGATTTTACGGGCATGATCGGCGATCCGACCGGCGTGTCGGAAACCCGTGTAGCGCTGACGAAAGAACAAGTGCTGGCCAATGCGAAAACCTATGAACAACAAATTTTTAAAACGCTGGATCCTCAGAAAACCCGTATCGAATTTAATAGCCACTGGATGAGTGGAATGCGGGTCGAAAAAATGGTGGAGTTGTGTTCACATTATAGCGTGGCGCGGATGTTGGAACGGGACGATTTCTCAAATCGATACCGGGATCAAAAACATATTAGCGTGCATGAATTTCTGTATCCCCTGGTTCAGGGGTATGACTCGGTGGTGTTGGAAGCCGATGTCGAGTTGGGTGGAACCGATCAGAAGTTTAACCTGCTCGTCGGGCGTGATTTGCAGCGGGATTACGGACAAAAGCCGCAGGTGGTGCTCACGATGCCGTTGTTAGAAGGCACCGATGGGGTCCGGAAAATGAGTAAGAGCTTTGGAAATTATATCGCCTTGGAAGATCGTCCGGCAGACATGTTCGGCAAGCTGATGTCTATTAGCGATGAACTGATGCTTCGGTATTACGAACTCCTGACGGTTAGCAATTTGGATAAGGTCAAGCGGCAGCATCCGATGGAAGCCAAAATGGCGCTGGCCGAGCAGATCGTTCGTCAATATCATGGAAGTGATGCTGTGGAAGAGGCCAAGGCAGATTTTAAACAGCGATTTCAAAAGCGGGATTTTCCCGATGAGCCGGATGCCCATGTGAAACTCTCACCCACGGATTTTAATAACTCGCAAGATTATTCCCTGTCTGTCGTGGACGTTTTGATGCGGACCGGCTTAGTGCCCAGTAAATCTGAAGCCAGACGGCTCGTTTCCCAGGGTGGGGTCCAGGTGGACGGAGACAAGCTTGCCGATCCCAACGGAATGATGACCTTTGAGCCTGGCCGATCCTACCCGATGAAAATTGGCAAGCGAAAATTCGCAATTATTGAATTCACTGAGTAGATTTTTCGGATGTAACCAGAAGCGGCAGGCTTCGCCAACTGAGGAAACACACTAACTATTCAATTCTTCTTGTACCTTGACTAAGCTTCAATCCACACCTAGAATGCGAATCCTGACCTCGTGAGCGGGCGTAGCTCAGTGGTAGAGTCCTTGCTTCCCAAGCAAGTTGTCGGGGGTTCAAATCCCCTCGCCCGCTCCAATACAATCCACCCATTCCTTCCTCTTCCTCTGGTTTAGCGTTCTGGTTTTTTCTGGTTTTATTAGGCAAGGAATTATAGGGCCTTCGTTCACGACCACCCCCGGATATCATGGCAGTAATTATCTCTTGTGATGGAAAGATACATCTCTCCTTTAACTCTCATTGGGATACCCAATGGTCCTAATGTCATCTTAGTCTAATTTTACCAATTCCTCATTGGGCTTTTTGTTTTTCACGCCTCAGACCATTGCTTGCCCTTCAATCCCTTTCCATTCTCTCAGGATTGTGGCCTGATCAGGACAACAAACAGTGGTTTGTTGGTGCCCAATAAGTGCGCGGGTTCAAAATGGCAGCTCTAGTTCAAATAGGGAATTGTAGGGGTGTGGTTCAAGGGGTTCACTCAATCCTGTATGGATAAGTGGCGCAGTTAAGTCAACAAATTCGTTGCAGGCAGGAGGAGGATTTTCTAATGCAATGGGGTCTTCAGATCTTACCGGATGCGGTTATTGTTCGTGTATTTAGTTTGCCGGATCATTCCCTTGGGGAAATGTTTGAAAAGGCGGCAGAACGAGCTATGAGTTTGGAAAATCGAAAGGTCCTAGTTGATTTTTCTGATGTGGAATCCATTGGTCCGATGGGGCTGACCTTGTGTGCGTATGGACTCTATCATCTTCAGGGCTTAGGTATTCCGGTTGCGCTCCTTCAACCTCCGGCCTCGCTCCTTCCTATTCTTTCCATGCATGGGATGAAAGAGTTCCCTGTAGTTTTTAGCCATGAATGCGATGCCAGAACGCTAAATTAAGCCTCCTTAATTCCTACCCTAGGCAATTTCTTTAAGCAATTGCTTATTCCCTAGCCGCAAGAGATTGAGGCCACTCTGAAATGCAGATAAAAAAAAAGGGACTTGGCCATGCCGAGTCCCTTTTTCAGGTTATGCTTATCTTAGAAATTAGAGTTGCCGTAATGCATTCACTCTCGCTTCAATCGGCGGGTGAGTGGCAAATATTTGCATGAAACTTTGTGATTTGCCAGAAATTTTCATCGTTGCCAGGGCATCTTGGGAGCTATAATCAAATTGGGTACGTTGCACCCAACGATCAATGCCCTCCAGGGCAGAGATCATATGTTCTTTGCCTACCGTGTTGGCTGCAAATCGGTCTGCTGCAAATTCCCGACGGCGGGACCACCAGCTAATCGGAATCATCGCCAAGACGGAGAGAACGATTTGCAAAACGATATACACTCCAAATCCTAAAGCCTCATTCCGTTCTGCCACCTGCCGATAGATAAATCGACTAATAAAGTAGACAAATGTATTCATCAAGCCTGCCAACACGGTGGTGGTAAACATATCCCCGTTGTAGACATGGCCCATTTCATGAGCCAGGACGGCTCGAACTTCACCTTCATTAAGATTGTTGAGCAGACCGGTTGAGACGGCCACCATGGAGTTGTTTTTTGTTGGCCCGGTGGCAAACGCATTGGGATCCGGTGATTCATAAATCCAGACCTCCGGCATCGAAATACCTAACTTTTCAGATATTTTTTGGACTGTCTCATACACGAGTCTTTCAGCCTGGGAACGGGGTTCCGTAATTTGGGTGCAATCAATAAAAGCCCTGGCCATTTGTTTGGAAAAGGCCAAACTGATAAAGGCACCGCCAAATCCGATGACAAAGGCCCATAACAGGTCCTGTTGAGCCAATGATCCACGGAGATCAATCCCGAAGGCCGGGAGAATCATCTCCGATAAGACAGTGAACGAAATTGAGAGGGTGATAAAGATGAGGATATTGGCAATTAGTAATAAACCAATTCCTTTAAATTTTTTCATAGACAATCTCCCTTAATTGTTCCACATCCATTGGTGGAAAAACGCTAATGTGTTCGACTTCATGAAAGATTTTCCTGTTCTCTTCACGATTGTCCAAAAAATGACTGTTAGGGTTCAACATGTTGGAAGATAACACCTTTTCCTTGAGAGTCAAGAGTGGGAAAGACGTGACCCTCGGATGAAAAACCGTTATGATATCTTTCCGGATGAAGAGATCATTTTTCATGGGTATCCATTCTGAATTTTATTATACACGATTGATATTGGGTCTTGTTCTAATGATGGGTTATTGGAGTCTTTCCGATGGCCTTTACGCTCAAACCTCAGAGTCTTCCTTGTCTTTGGTGGAGGAACCCTTCGGACAACAGGTGATGATCAGTATGGAAAGTTACGCTTTTACGCCATCCGAATTTGTGGTCAAAACGGGTACACCGGTGACACTGACTCTGAGTAATCAGTCATTTTTAGTTCCTCACAATTTTTTGCTGGATGGTCCTAGCGGCATTCGTCTGGTGGATGTGGATATTTCCAGCGGCGACACTAAGGCCGTCACCCTTACCTTGACCGAGCCCGGCATTTATCCATTTTATTGCGATAAACAGCTCCTGTTCTTTCCCACGCATCGTGAGCAAGGGATGGAAGGCCGTCTCATCGTCCGCTAGCTCTCATGCGCCTTTCTCCATCGGATCAACATCTTCTCGGTGACGTGCTCAAACGGGTTTCCCGCTCCTTTTATTTAACCCTCGCCATTCTGCCTCGTGCCGTTCGTTCGCAAATTGGTCTGGCCTACTTGCTGGCCAGGGCTGCGGACACCATTGCCGATACAGGGGACTTAGAGGATGGGGTTCGTCTGGAATGTTTACGTCTTTTAAAGGGGCAGTTGTGGGGAAGCGTCCCTGATTTGGCGCAGATCAAAAAAATCCAGGGGCAAGTACTTACCCAACAATCCAATCCCGATGAGCGTCGCTTATTGGAAGAATTAGAGGGGTGTTTCCGAATTTACCAAAAATTCAGTCCAACCGACCGGTCTCAGATTGCGCAGGTTCTTTCAGTACTGATTGGAGGAATGCAATTTGACCTCCACCAATTTCCTCAAAAAACGGATGGGGAGGCGGTACGAGCATTACAGGCGATTCACGATTTTGAATATTACACGTATGCGGTTGCGGGATGCGTGGGGGAATTTTGGACGAAGATGGTATGCAGTCACCTCGCGGGATTTCGGGGGTGGGATCAGGCCTGCATGATTCCCTTAGGCATTCGCTATGGGAAGGGGTTGCAGATGGTGAATATTCTTCGGGATTTGCCACGGGATTTGAGGAATGGGCGGTGCTATATTCCGACGGTGTTGCTGGATCAAGTGGCTCTTGCTCCTCATCAGCTACTCGATGAAACTTCTGTTCAGGCATTTCGCCCCCTCTTCAGAAAATTGATTCAAGAGGCTCGAGATCATTTAGATCAAGGTTGGCGCTATACGATGGCCATTCCTCGAATGGAGATTCGCCTGCGTTTGGCCTGCATGTGGCCGATTTTGATTGGGATCCGTACTTTGCAACAATTGTCGGTGTCACCGCTCGTGCTGAGTCCGAACTCACCCATCAAAATTGCACGGAGCGATGTCTATCAAATCGTGGCCTCCACGGGACTTACGGGTGGCTGTGGCACAGTGGGTACGGCCTATTGGGGATATTGGAGGAAGCGTATTGTCTAATTTATTCTTGTTTCGGTGAGAGAAGTTTTTCCCCCTTGAGAAAGACTCCGTAAATGGCCTGAGTTGGACAGGCATCCAGACAGAGACGGCACGATTCCATGCATCGTGACGAATCGAACTTGTAGGGAGGCGTCGAGAGCCAGGCTCCCGTCGGACAAATTGGAATGCAAATCGAATTATGGGTACAACGGTCCGGATGTCGGACCAAGTGGTCTCTTCTCACCATCATAGGCTTTACTCCTTCAAAAAGGGCTCCGGAAAACATTTCAAGCATATTCATTGTGATTGATGATTCTCCTTCTCCCATTGTTTGACCAATTCCTGAATGCGCGTTTTGAGCTCAGGAATTCGATCAAGATTGTTATCAATGGCGTTCAGAATATTCTCTAACCTGGCCATGCGTCCAAGATCCTGATCCAGACGGGTCAGGTGATCATATTCCGTAAACGCGCCCGCATGAATGGACTCAAGATGTGGACGAGCGGACATGAGTCCCGCTGTGACCATTTGCGGCTCGTCATGCACGGGTGCGGTGACAACAAAGCGGCCTTCAGTTAAAAGGAGGACGGCATGGGGAGCATGCCCGGGAATGGGAAGGACCTGTTCAATGGTGGCTCCAATCCCCTGTTCCCAGGAGGAGATCCAACCGGGAAAGGACTTTAAAAAGGCTACTTTCCGTAAGTTGGCTTTCCATTTCTCTTCATTGCCCATAAGATGAAGACCATGTGCCAGGTTGTGGCGCCAGGGTTATAAGATCAGTGGTTTCTTTGTGAGAAGACAAAAACTTAGGATTTGACTGTGGGTAATGAACCATTTTTTCCTGGCATCAGAAGTCGTTCCACGATTTCTCCTTTGCCGATATGTCGCTCCATGATTTCGGTGACATCGGCTTCCTGTCCAACCCAATACCAGACCCCTTCGGGATAGATGACGACGCTTGGTCCATACTCACATTGGTCCAGACACCCGGCTTTGTTTGCCCGGACAATACCTTTTAACCCTAACCGCTCGACTTCTTTTTTGAAGAACCCATGTAATCCGACAGAACCCAGGGCAGCACAACACCCTCGCGGATCTCCCTTTGGCCGTTCATTGACACACACGAAAATATGATGGGTAAATTTACTCATAATCTTTAAATTTTCATTAAAATGACCGAACAAGGAAATTGGAAAACAAAGAGCCGATCTTACCTGAGGGTTCAGGAAGCTGTCCAGGTCATCGGGCAATATTGACGGGAGAACCCTAGTATTCATTGAACAAAATGTACCTGATAGATTCACCAGGGTGCAGGCCGGATGCAAGGCTTGCAGAGAGGGGAAGAGGACAAGATTATGGTGATTGGGGTCCCAAAAGAAATTAAGGATCATGAATTTCGAGTAGCACTGACTCCTCATGGTGTGAAGGAATTGTGTGGTCGTGGGCATCGGGTCGTGATTCAAGAGGGGGCCGGGGAGGGGAGTGGGTTTGGGGATGACCTCTATCGGCAAGCTGGTGCGGTTCTGGCTCCAACCCCACAAGCCACCTACGGAGATGCCCAATTAATTGTGAAGGTGAAAGAGCCGCATTCCGAAGAATGGCCTTTTCTCAGAAAAGATCATGTTGTCTTTACCTACTTGCATTTGGCCGCCTCCAAAGCCTTGACGGAGGCCCTGCTGAATAACGGGTGCGCGGGCATCGCCTACGAAACCACTGAGGATGCAAAAGGGCAATTTCCGCTCTTGTATCCCATGAGTGAAATTGCCGGTCAAATGTCGGTCCAAATTGGGGCACATTATTTGGAAAAACAACGTGGAGGTTCCGGGGTCATGTTAGGTGGGGTGGCTGGCGTTCCCCCAGGAGAGGTCGTGATTCTGGGATCCGGGGTTGTGGGCGCATCAGCCGTGAAAATTGCCTTAGGCATGGGAGCCAAAGTCACGGTGTTAAGTCTGGATTTATGGCAGTTACGCATGCTGTATGATCGCTATCCTGGTCGTCTTGTCACGGTTGCGTCCAATCAGTCAATGATTCACCATTTCCTCACCCTCGCGGATCTTGTCATTGGGGCCGTGTATCTTCCTGCGGCGAGAACGCCTCGAGTGATTACGCGATCTATGATTTCTGACATGAAACCCGGATCAGTTCTGATTGATGTTTCAGTTGATCAGGGTGGGTGTGCGGAGACGACCCATCCAACCACGCATAGCGATCCGGTTTATGTTGTCGATGGAGTCCTGCACTATGCCGTCGCAAATATTCCTGGGATTGTGCCGTATACATCGACTTTAGCCTTGACCAACGCCACGCTACCTTTTATAGTCCAGCTTGTTGAGGAAGGGTTGGAAGGTTCCCTGCGTAACCATCCTGGTTTGCGAAATGGATTGAGTGTGTTGAACGGTCGAGTGACATGCCAAGCCGTTGCCGATGCCCATGGATTACCGTATGAGCCCCTTCCTTCCTGACAGTAGTTTCGTAGTGATCGGGGCGTAGCGCAGACCGGTAGCGCACCGCGTTCGGGACGCGGGGGTCGGAGGTTCAAATCCTCTCGCCCCGACCAGTTATCAATATTCCACTGGTCGGTTTTCTCCTACAGTGGTTTTCTGTTTTCGACATATCCACCCACAGCGAAAATGTCATACACCCAAGAAATCTGGGAAACATTCGCCCTGGAGGGTTCGAAGCCTTGAAGGCAGGTTGGACCACAAACAGCCAACAATTGTTGTGTCATGAATGAAGAGGTTTTCTGCCTTTTCGAAAAATGGACAAATTGATGAGATGGAGAGCCTAGCATTCATTATAGGAATCGTCGGACTGTGTACGGCAAGTGTGGCGCTCTGGTCTGTTCGGCGACTTCATCAAGAGGTAATACGCCTGAAGCGTGAGCAATATTATCTTGAGCAGAAAGTGGGTGCACTCCCTGGGAAGATTGAGTCTGCCGTAGAACCATTACGCATCCAGACGGCGCTGTTGGCTCGAGGCCAACGGGTGTCCGATACGTTGATTCGAAATGGCCAACTGTATTATGAGATTTCCAGTGATGAGGCGGTCCAATGGCTGGTGCAACCTTCCCCTTCATCGAATATCTTTGTGTTGGATGTCCGCACGAATGCTGAATATGCCAAACAGCGAATTCCGGGGGCCAAACTCATTCCTGTTGAGGATTTAGAAATGCGGTACCAGAATGAAATCCCGATTGAATTTGATAAAATCCTGGTGTATTGCGCGGGTGGTGATCGAAGCCGGCTTGCCTGCGATTTTCTGAGTCGACAGAATTATCCCAATATCTACCTCTTGAAAAATGGATTACAAGGGTGGACGGGACCAATGGAAGGGGATTCGAGTGGATCTCTTATTCAAATATCGTCTAAATCACGGGTATCCTCACCTTCTGTTGGATAGATTAAATAATTTATTGTTTGGGGAATGCGAATTATGCCGTCAGATTTAATTGTCCTGAATGTGACAGGTCCCTTTCGGGAGCCACGCGAGTTGGCCTTTTCCTATGATTATTCCATTCAGCGGCCTGATTGGGGAACCGCACAGGGAGTCAGGGTAAAGGTTTCGATTGAACTGGAACTGGACTATTTGAAAAATTCAATCCTGTCCATCGCCGGCGGATCGATTGGTCAACAGCTTCGGATTAATCAAATCCTTTCGCGGGCAATTTCCGATAAAAAACTTGAGATTGCTGATGCGGACGGATTGCTGGCCGATCGGCGGGATGTGATGATAGGGCCTTTTGCCGATGACTCTATTGCTCTGTTTCGGTTGCTTGATGAGTGGATGAAGGCGGAACAGGCTGTCCTGCGGAAGACCATCCAGGAAAAGACAGGTCTCTGAGAGTCAGGGAAGCTTGAGGAGGGAAGAGACCCTTGGTCTCTTCGCGCATCACTGTGCTAGAAGACGCGTTGGTAGCGTTTTGAATAGACGCCGGTGTCGTCTTCGCCAAATCCCAGGGACGCACGCTCCGGCGAGTTTTTGTTGTACAGGTCAATCGCATAGTGGCCTCTGACATTTTCCATGGCCACTTCGTATGGAATGGAGCTGGGATAAAACTCTCCAGGGGCATGAGCCCCTCGGCCCAAGGCCTTGGCTGATTCGGTCACCCCATATTGAACATCCGAAAAAATATAGATATCGGCAATGGCGAGTTCACCGAGTTTGTCTCCGGGTGTGGTGGGTGGCAAAAGGGTATCCAGCGAATTATTCAGACGGGCTTTTTGGAAATATTGCAACAGCGCGACGACCTGACTGTCTGTGGTGGCCGGAGGAACCAGAATCGTGATGGCTTTCATGTCTGTGACGGTTCCGGTGGTTTCATATGTCGGGATGAGATCAGTCGATACAATGTTATGGATGCGCACCGGAGTATCAGGTGTCGCCCGGGTTCCCTCATTGGGCATATTTTTCGATTTAGGGATGATCAACGTGATGAACAGCCATAAACCAAAAATGACGCCAAACACCACGATAAGGGGGTGGATACCTACCCGTCGGCCCTCTGTCGGTTCTTCTTCCTCTTGGCTCACGTTTTCATTCCTTTGATGCGTTCGGATGTGTGTGGAGTTTGACGCTCCAGGTGTTTGGCCGCATCCCACCATTTGTCGAGTTGCGGAAGTGTATAGTCGCGAAGATCCTTTCCTTCCAACGTCGCTTGTGATTCAACAAAATGAAACCTGGAGATAAATTTATTGGTGGCGCGGCGTAATGCCTCTTCAGGGTTGACTCGAAGGAACCGGGAGACATTTACTAACGCAAAGAACGCATCGCCTACCTCTTCTTCGATGGTGTTTTGAACAGGCAGATTCGATGGCCGAAGAGTCCCTTCCTGAGTCCGCGGAATACTATCCGCAACGGCCGTATATAATTCATTTAATTCTTCTTGGAATTTTTCCAAAGCCGGCTCGATCCTCTCCCAATCAAATCCTGCACGAGAGGCCCGTTTTTGAACTTGAAATGCCCGCTGGAGGGCTGGAGCAATTTTGGGAACTCCCTGTAAAACTGACTGAGGTCCCGGTTGGGTGGCTTGTTCTTGTTGTTTAAGTTGATCCCATTGCCGGCTTACATCTTGTGCTGTTGTGATAGGAGTAAGATCGGTGGTCGGTCGGAAAACGTGGGGGTGGCGTCGAATGAGTTTATCGGCTAAACCGTTAGCCACATCATCGAATGAAAAATGGTTCTGTTCTGAAGCAATTTGTGTATGAAACAAAATCTGAAGTAAGAGGTCTCCTAATTCTTCCTTTAGAGCGGAAGGCTTCCCGGTATCTATGGCCTCCAGCACCTCATATACTTCCTCAAGGAGATGGGGCTTTAAGGACTGGCTGGTTTGTTCACGGTCCCAAGGGCAACCGTCCGGTCCACGCAATCTTGCCATGATTGCCAGTAAATCTGACAAACATGTTGTCGGAGGAGCGGAGGGGGAAGGCTTTGAGGATGGTTGATTCATGAAGTTTCCAAAAAATATAAGTAGTATGGCGCGAGGGCATTATACCCGTTTTCTTTCTCAGTGTAAGTCCTGGATTCTTGATAGAGCCCATTGGTTAGTGCTACTGTTTTCTCACTAGAGGAGGTATTCCATGAGCGAAGAAGAACAAGGTTTCGTAATTCGGGATAAACGAGGGCGATCGGAGCCGGAGGCTTCCCCACCCCCGGAGGCAAAAACTTCAGCGGCGGAACCCGTTTCTTCGGCGGAATCACCCCATGCACCTCATCCTCCATTGTCATTTTCATCATTTGTCTTTTCTCTCGGAACCTCTTCTCTCATGCTGATGGGAGAGACTTTGGATCCTCAACAGCCCCCACCTCCCGTGAATCTTCCACAAGCCAAGGAAATTGTGGATATCTTATCCTTGCTGGAAGAGAAGACTAAAGGAAATCTGTCGTCGGAAGAAGCGTCCGTCTTAGGAGATATGCTCTACACTCTGCGGATGAAATATGTCAGTTTAACGTCAGGTAAGGGCAGTATGGTTTCCCCCTAATTGCTGGCGAACCCTTTTCCTTCCCACAAACTTCCGGGCGAGTGCTTCTTCTTTCGGCTTTAGGCAGACAGGCAGATCGACAGTGGGTATGTGGTCGCACCTTGCGAAGATACCGTTCTTGATCAATAATGATCATAGTTGTCTAGCCCTTGGGTGTTATTCTCCGACTGACATGCCGTGAACCTTCTTTCAGAACCGCCCACTGAATCCCGGAAATTTCCTCGAACGGGGCCACCGCCTGCGTCCATCGAGTCGGGTATCCCCTCTCATAGTTCTTCATCAAAACAGAAACGGCATCATTATAGACCGGTCTGGATCGTGCTGGTCTTACTCCTACCCTGTCTGGCCCTCACCCTCTATTACGCGCGGTATGGCTTATCAGGTCCTCTGCAACCGGATTCGATTCTTCCGAGTCCCAGCTATGCCCTGGTGCTATTTCTGGTGTACCTGGATAGCGTGGGGTTGGTGGCGCTCACCCTCCTCTTGTCTCGAAATTTAATTCGAGCTTTTTTCGAAAAGCGGCATAAGCTGCTGGGGAAGGGGTTCCGGTCAAAGTTGGTCGCGGCCTTTATCGGCTTTGCCCTGATCCCCACCGTGCTACTGGCCTTGGTGGCGAGTGGGGTCATCAGTGAAGTCATCGACGTGTGGTTTAATGATCAGATCATGCATGTCTTACGGGATTCGGAAGAAGTCGCGCATCTCTATCAGGAGGAGCGTGAGTCATTAACCGCGGATACGGCGCGCGCCATCAGTAAAGAAATTTTCCGGGAAGATATTTTAAAACCGGAACATCGGGAATTATTGCGAGCCATCATGGCCCGCATGCAGCAGGAATATCATCTAGCGGGGGTGGAGGTCTTTTCGCCAAAAATGGAAACCCTGGCCCGCATGATGGATCCCAAATTGTCTGATGCGGTGTTGAGCCTGCCTGTGGGGCAATTGGTGCTCCATGTATTAGATACGGGTCAGCCAATGTCATCAGCCCAGGAAGCTCCGGTGGGGAAACTTATTCGGGCGGCAGCGCCGATTCGAGGGAATGGTCAAGCGGACCGGGTGTTTGGCGTCGTGGTGGTGTCGTCCTATGTGCCGGAAGCTTTGGTGATGAAAATGGATGGGATTGCCAAACAATTTGAGGAATATCGGCAGATTCTATCCATGAAAAATCCGATCAAGGGGGGAGCCTACTTATTTGTGGCTGTGGTGACTGTGCTGATTTTATTTGGCGCCACCTGGTTTGGATTTTATGTTGCCCGAGGGATTACCGTCCCCATTCAACGATTGGCTGAAGGGACCGAGGCGGTTGCCAAGGGTAATTTGGATGTGAAAATCGACGTCAAGGCGACGGATGAAATCGGGACGTTGGTCCAATCGTTTAATCGCATGACGGCTGATTTGCGTACCAGTAAAACCAGTTTGGAAGAAGTGAATATGTCACTCGTACGATCCAATGTGGAGATCGATCAACGGCGGGCCTACACCGAAGCGGTGGTGGAAACCATTGCTGCCGGAGTGCTATCGATCGATATGGCCGGTCTGATCTCTACCGTTAACCCCTCTGCAGAGCGGATTATGGGAGTGAAGGGAGACGATTTGCGCGGACGACCGGTCCATGACGCGTTCAAGTCCTTCAACCTGCAATTGTTTCAGAAAGCCTATGACCAGATGCTCCAGGAACAGACGGAAAGTGTGTCCATGGATGGCCAGATGGAAACACCCAACGGGCGCCTCTTGACCGTAGGCCTTAATATTTCCAGAATGCAAAACGAGGCCGGCTTGGACCTGGGCTTTGTGTTTGTCTTTGAAGATCGGACGGAATTCATTAAGGCGCAGAAAACAGCGGCCTGGCAGGAAGTGGCGCAACGCATTGCTCACGAAATTAAGAATCCGTTAACCCCGATTCAATTGTCTGCCCAACGTTTGCGAAAAAAATACGCAGAAAAATCTACAGGGTTTGATGAAATTTTCGATCAAGCTACCGGGGTCATCATTAGCGAAGTTACACGGTTAAAGGGGATGGTCGATGAGTTTTCAAAATATGCCAGAATGCCGCTTCCTCAGATGCGGAAGACTTCACTCCATGACATTATTGAGAAAGTGATCTCCCTCTATACGGGGGCTCATCGGGATATTGAATTTATTGTCGAATTAGATGAAGGCCTTCCCTCCCTGAATTGCGATCCGGAGCAGATGCACCGGGTGCTGGTCAATTTATTTGATAATGCGATTCAGGCCATGAATGATCACGGCCGTCTTTGGGTGACGACCGAGTGCGATTGGCGCCGGCATCGGGCCGTAGTCAGAGTGGCAGATGAAGGGATTGGTATTCAGCCGGATGATCACAAAATGTTGTTCGTGCCGTATTTTTCAAAAAAGCGAACGGGTACAGGGTTGGGATTAGCCATTGTGCATCGTATAATCTCCGATCACAACGGGACCATTCATGCCGAGAATCATCATCCAAAAGGTGCGTTATTTACATTCGAGTTGCCGTTGTAGGGGAGGAGAACGTCAGTGGCTGGACAGTCTTTTCTCCGGAAGGGTCGTTTTGCAAGACACACGTGAAGGACCACTCATTACACACCCGATGGAGGTCGTATTGTGGCCGAGACCATTTGCCTGATTGATGACGAACCAGCCATTCTCAATACCTTAAGCAGCATTCTTGAGGATGAAGGCTATCAAGTCCTGGTGGCGAAGAGCGGCCTGGAGGCGCTCAAGATTGTCCGAAGTGAGGTCCCGGACTTGGTCATTTTGGATATCTGGATGCCGGAGATGGATGGGCTGGAGACGTTGAAGCGATTGCGTACCCAGTTTCCCAACATCTTAGTTGTGATGATGTCCGGGCATGGATCCATTGAAACCGCTGTTAAATCCACAAAACTGGGCGCTTATGATTATTTAGAGAAACCCTTAGATTTAGAAAAAGTCACGATTTTGGTGCGAAATGCCTTGCACCAACGCAAGCTGGAAGAGGAAAACCTGAATCTCAGGATTCAGGTGGAGCGGCGATTTGAATTGGTGGGTTCTTCCCCTGCTATGGAGCGGCTTCGCGAACTGATTGCGATGGCGGCTCCAGCCAATAGTCGTGTGTTGATTGCCGGGGCCAATGGGACAGGGAAGGAACTTGTCGCCCGCGCCATTCATTTGCAGAGCCCACGGCATAATCGTTCCTTTGTGGAAATCAATTGTGCCGCGATTCCGGAAACGTTGATCGAGAGTGAATTATTCGGTCATGAAAAAGGGGCTTTCAGTGGCGCCAGCTCAATGAAACGTGGCAAGTTTGAGCTGGCTGACGGGGGAACTCTGTTTTTAGATGAAATCGGGGACATGAGTCTGGCCACGCAAGCCAAAGTGTTGCGTGCCCTTCAAGAGCAACAATTTACACGGGTTGGCGGAACAAAACTTATCAATGTTCAGGTCCGGGTCATTGCTGCATCCAATAAAGATTTGTCGGAAGAAATTGGAAAAGGGACCTTCCGTGAAGATCTCTATTACCGGTTAAATGTTCTGCCGATTGTGGTTCCGACCCTGAAGGAGCGTCGTGATGATATCCCTGAACTCGCGCAGCATTTTTTGCGACTTCATTCGGAAGAGCAGGGTATAAAACCTAAAGAGTTCAGTCCGCAGGGCATGGAGGCGTTGCAACGGCATGATTGGCCTGGAAATATTCGGGAACTCCGGAATTTGATTGAGCGTTTACTCATCATGGTGCCGAAGACAATCATTGATGCGGCGGATGTTGAGATGTTTCTCCAGGGCCGGGCGCCTAGCGGAGTGCCCTCTTTGGCCGTGGGGACCAACTATGACTCACTCCGGGAAGCCCGTAATGCCTTTGAGCGTGAAGTCATTTCTCTAAAACTCAGGGAGAATAATTGGAATGTCTCCAAAACCGCTGATGAATTGAAAATCGAGCGTAGTCATTTACACAGAAAGATTAAGTTACTTCATGTTGAACTCCGGCCCGAACATTAAGCCTCGCAGGACTCCTTCTCCCTCTTCTACTGAAACGTTGTCTCCCGGATCTTCCCATCCTTTCCAGATTGAAAAACTGGTGGCAGGCGGATTCAGTCTCGGACGACTGAATGGCCAGGTGGTGTTGTGTGCCGGTGGCATTCCCGGTGAATCCGTACAGGTGGAGATACTCAGTCGTCGCAAAGGCGTGAGCCGGGGGAAGATACTCCAGGTCCAGGATCCGGCTGAGAGCCGTGTAGTTCCACCCTGTCCGGTCGTCGGGCGATGTGGGGGATGCCAGCTTCAGCATGTGCAATACGAAGAACAACTTTCTCAAAAACGATTGATTCTGGAAGATACCCTTCGTCGGATTGGAAAAATTTTCGATGTACCGATTTCTCCAGTGATCCCGTCTCCGAGGCCCTATGGCTATCGGCAGGTCCTGCGCCTGGGAATCGGGGGGGGACCGGACGGATTATTCCTGGGATTTTTTGAATCAGGGACTCAGCAACTGCTACCGGTTGACACATGCTTTTTGGTGGACGATAAGATGCGATCGGTTATTGATGCTGTCCGGTCTAGCCTTCGCTCCTTGGTTATTGATGGGATGAATTTGGAGAGTGTGGAAATCCGATGGTCCCAACTGGAAGAGGTGGGGCTGTTGGTATTCCGCGGTCGAGCCGTGACCAAAGAACATGTCGAGCGTCTGATGAATGCCTGTTCTGAGATTCCCAACATCAAGGGCTGGATTTATGAACGCGCGGATGCACCAGAACATGATTCGAGGCACCGTTTGCGGCATGAGCCCATTGTGCGAGGAGCGGATCATGTCTGGGAAGCCTTCCGAGGATTGCGCCTGAAAATGGGGTATCGATCATTTATGCAGGCCAACTGGAACGTCTTTCAATTGTTGGGGAAGATGGTAGGGGAGTGGCTGGGTCATCTGAAAGGGCAACGAATTTTGGAGTTGTATGCTGGAACCGGCCCTTTAGGTCTCAGCCTCGCGAGCCAGGGTGCTCACGTGACCTGTGTGGAGGGGAATCCGTTTGCCATCCACGATGCCCGTGAGTCCCTGCGTATTAATGAGATTACAGGGTGTCGTGTGCGAATCAGTTCGGTCGAATCCTATCTCATGACTGTCAAATCCGGCGCCTACGATGTTATCCTCCTGGATCCTCCGCGTGCGGGGCTCAATCCAAAAGTTGTGGATCGCTTGGGAGTCTTGCAAGTCCCCAGACTGTTCTATCTTTCTTGCGACGCCCCGTCATTGGCCCGGGATATTAAATCGTTATGTGAAAAGGGCTATACCATTCAGCGCATGCAACCCTTTGATATGTTTCCCCAGACGGCACATCTCGAAACATTAGTTGAATTGACGCTTTCAGCACCTGAACCGGTCGACAAAGATTAAGGATACGCCATGGCCACCTATCGAGAAGCGGGAGTAGATATTCAACGAGGCGATGAATTTGTCAAACGAATTGGTCCTATGGTTCGGTCCACCTTCCGTCCTGAAGTCTTGGGAGACATCGGAGGGTTCGGGGGCCTCTTTCGATTTCCTTCCGACCGCTATCGTGAGCCGATTCTGGTGTCCGGGACGGATGGCGTCGGGACCAAGGTCAAGATGGCCACCTCGATGAATCGACATGATTCGATCGGAATTGATTTGGTCGCGATGTGCGTCAACGACATCATTGTGAGCGGAGCGGAGCCGCTCTTTTTCCTGGATTATCTCGCGACGGGTCATTTAGAAGTGGAAGTCGGAGAAGCGATTATTCAGGGAATTGCCGAGGGATGCCGCCAAGCCGGTTGTGCCTTAATCGGTGGAGAAACCGCAGAAATGCCGTCATGTTACCCGAAGGGAGAATACGATCTGGCCGGTTTTGCGGTAGGGGTGGTGGAACGGTCCGAGATGTTGGGCCCGGAAAAAATTAAACACGGGGATGTGTTGATTGGAGTCGGGTCGAGTGGCCTTCATAGTAATGGCTATTCTTTGGCGCGTAGAGTGGTGCTTGAGCTGAAGGAGTGGTCTCCTGAGACCCGGGTACCCGGTCTGCGTGGCACGGTCGGAGAGGCATTACTCAAGCCGACTCTTATTTACGTGAAACTAGTCAAAGCCTTATTGTCGAAGAGCCGATTGCATGGTCTGGCGCATATCACCGGTGGTGGAATTACCGGGAATGTGCCACGCGTCATTCCGGAGTCCTGCCAAGCGGTCATCGATCGAAGCACGTGGGCGCCACTCTCGTTGTTCACAGTTCTTCAAGAAGCAGGTGCCATTGATCAAGACGAAATGTTTCGCGTGTTTAACATGGGCATTGGTCTGGTCGTGGTGAGCCCCCATGAAGAAACCAGTCGGATATTGGACATAGTTCAGGAACAAGGGATGACAGGCTGGGTCATTGGAGAGGTTCGAGAGCGGCCGTCTTCTGAGCCAAAACTTTATTATTCGCATTAGAAGGTTGAAACTGTGTCGCTTGCACTTGGAGTCTTAATCTCCGGCCGGGGATCAAACCTTGTCGCAATTCTAGATGCCATTGATCGGGGCGCATTGGATGCGACTCTCAAGGTCGTAGCCAGCAACAAGCTCAATGCCGCGGGGATGGAGCGGGCGAAAGAGCGGGGCGTTCCTACGATCTATCTAGATCCAAAGCCTTTTGCCCAGGAGACCAACCCTCGCGAAGCCTATGATCTGGCTATGGGTGCCCTTCTTCGGCAACATGGAGTGGAATATGTGGCCCTGGCAGGATATATGCGGATTGTGACCCCCGCCTTAATTCGGATGTACCCATCGAAGATTTTTAATATTCATCCCTCACTCCTGCCGGCGTTTCCAGGACTCGATGCGCAGCGCCAAGCCTTGGAGTGGGGAACAAAAGTGAGCGGTTGCACGGTGCATTTGGTGACGGAAGGGGTCGACGAAGGGCCGATTATTGTGCAAGCCGCCGTGCCCATTCTTGAAGGGGATACGGTGGAATCCTTATCCGCCCGTATATTGGAGAAAGAGCATGAATGTTATCCTCAAGCTCTTCAATTGATGGCACAACAACGATTAAATCTGGAAGGGCGTCAGGTTCACATTCTTTCCAATGACGAATCGATTAAAGAGAGGATGAGTGGATCGGGAGGTACACAAAAAAAATAGATCAGCGATGGCAACACGACTAATAGTCAGTTATAATCCTTCGATATTTTTCAATACATAAGATTTTCTTTTTTCCAACGCTGCATATAGCAGGAATCTCAAGTGTGGGGGGCTAGCTCAGTTGGGAGAGCACTACGTTCGCAACGTAGGGGTCGCGGGTTCAACTCCCGTGCCCTCCACCATTTTTATTTGCGTCTTGCCGCTCGGCAACTCAATTCGCGGGTTCCGGTTCGAGAATTCTCTTCTCACTTCCACCAGGTTTTAAAAATTTCCTCATTTCTATTCGAAGCCAGATAGATCCATTTCTCACCTGACTGACCAGGTGTGTCTTTCTGATCGCGACGGGATTCCCATCAATTTTCGGGCACTGGTCTTCTGAAAGCTAAAACCTCCTTGTCGCAAATTTTCTTTTGGTCACAATGCGCCAGGAGGAGCTCATTTGCCTGAGGGCATTCTTTAACTTTTCTTCAACGGTGATTGTGTGTGTTGGCAGTTCTTTCGTCAACAAACTGCCAATGGTGGACGGCTTTTTTGATAACCTGTGTTTGGAAATTCAGGTTCGGGATAGAAAATGAAAAGGGCATTATGCTTTAATCTGCATAATATTAGTTAACTTTATGTAGTATTATGCGATTTTCTAAAAAAAGCGAGTATGCCTTGCGGGCCATGACCGAGCTGACTCAAGAGTTCGGGCATGGACTCGTGCAACGGAAATCCCTGGCTGAGCGGCAGAATATTCCATTGGGTTTTCTGGAAATGATTTTGTTGTCGTTGAAAAACGCCGGGCTCATCGGGAGTCGTCGTGGTGCCCATGGCGGGGTGTTTTTAATTAAGTCGCCACGGGAAGTGACATTGGGGCAGATTATTCGCCTTCTGGATGGTCCGCTGGCACCAATTGCCTGTGTGAGTCAGACGGCCTATCAGAAATGCCGGGATTGTCCCCATGCGGCAACGAAGACATGTCCAATTCAGCGCATCATGCTGGATGTTCGGAACGCAATCGCGTCGGTCCTTGATCATTACACTTTGGAAGATTTTGTATTTCCCCAGAAGGGAGGGGCACTACTCAATCTGAAAACACCACCAGTGTCAGGTGCAACACAGAAGAAACAGAAGTCGTCGGATAGTCAATTTTAGCCAGTCTTTTTTTGCTGTCGTCATGCGGCAAGGTCAACGATAAGAGGAACCTATGGAAACTCATTGGCGTAGTGTGGTGAAAGGCATAAGTTGGCGGGCAGTGGGTACCTTGGATACCACTCTCCTGGTGTTTATTTTTTCGGGTGAACTCCTTCTTGCCGCTTCCGTTGGCCTGACGGAATTGGTCACGAAAATATTTTTATATTGGGTCCATGAGCGAGTCTGGCAAAAAATTCACTGGGGGCGGATATATCCGACAACCAGTTCTCCATAGTTTCTCCATGAATGATATTTTCTTTCATCACAAAAGGATAAATGATATGGCACGGCAAATACTGATGAGTGGGGCGCTGATGGCTTTCCTTGGTGTCGCAATTGGCGCTTTTGGCGCGCATGGACTCAAGCCATTTCTTTCGGAACAGATGTTGGCGGCCTTTGAAACTGGTGTCCGGTATCATTTGATCCATGCCTTGGCCATTCTTGGTGCTGGATTGAGTCTGGCGAATGTTCCCCTTCGCCAGTTCAGATGGGCAGGTTGGGCCTTTTCCCTGGGCATCGTGTTGTTTTCAGGAAGCCTTTATGTCATGTCCATTTCCGGTGTGCGCGGATTGGGGATGATCACGCCTTTGGGAGGCCTGTGTTTTCTGGTGGGATGGGGCTTGCTTGCGCGAGGGTATTGGAAAGCCTTTCCCGCTGAGAACACTCCATTCTCTCGGCCGGATGGTACCTAGTCGAGACCTCCTCTTGCTTTGATTAGGGCGTTGGTGTTTCTGTCTGAGGCAATGTGTTTTTGACGATAAATGGCGGGCTGGTCTCTCCCATATAAAGCGTTCGATGGGGAAAAGGAATTTCAATGCCATTCTGGTCAAAGGCTTTTTTCAGACGTCGCCGGTATTCCCGCCCGACTCCCCATTGCTCGATGGGAATGGTTTTGATTCGAGCTTTGATGACGACTTCCGATTCCCCAAAAGCATCTACGCCCATTATTTCAATGGGTTCCAGGATTTTCCTGCCCAATTGCTCATCTTGTTGCAGGTCTTTTCCGATCTCGCGCATGATTTCTGTCACGCGGTCAGTGTCCTCTTTATAAGCCACGCCGATATTCATGACATAGGCTGACCAATCTTTCGTCATATTGGAAAGGGTCGTGACGGTGCCATTCGGAAAAATGTGGACCGTTCCCGCCTGGTCGCGTAGGGTAATGGTTCTAAAGCTGATGGCTTCGACTAAGCCACCGGTTCCATTGACCACGGCCACATCCCCGATCCGAACCTGGTTTTCTAAAATAATAAAAAATCCGTTAATGACATCTCGAACCAGATTTTGGGCTCCAAAGCCGACGGCCAGTCCCACGATGCCTGCACTGGCGATAATGGGTGTGATATCCAACCCTATTTGATCTAAGCCCATCACGACGGCAACGACCCAAACCATTGTAAGACAGATGGTCAGAAGCAAGCCGATGAGCGTTTTAACCCGTTTTTCACGGGCCAGGCGGTCCTTATCATTATTTTCCCTTATTGTGAGTAAAAAGATTTCGAGTCTGTGCAGGCCAAACCGAACGGCACGTATCCCAACATAGGCAACCACGAGGATAAGGAGAAGGCGCAAGCTTCCTTCCATCATGACGAGCGATTTGGCTGCGAGAAAGGGAGTGAGTTTTTCAAAAACAAAAGATTCCATCCATGACCTCCTTAAAGAGAAAGAAAATAGTCAATTGGTGAAGGACTGTTTCAACTCGGCCCAATCGAGAGTCTGAGCCAGAGAAGAATGCCTATTCTTTCAAGGGACCGGAGCATTGGCAAGCCGGAAGGGAGGGCAATGCCATCTATCTACAATCCGAGCTGAGAATTTGAGAATGAAATCAATTGTAGGGGGTTTTGCCAAACGACTCTTTTTCACGGAGACCTTAGACCACATTTTTTGGCTCTCCCTTGACACATGGGATCTTGGGTGGTAAAAAACTCAAAATAGGTCGTCAAGGACAATGAAGTCCAATGGTCGGCCTCCATACAATAGAATAACCCGGACAATGAAGTCCTCAGCCAAAAATTTGGTTGGGGATTTTTTTTTGCCTTTTTAGCCCATGACCTCTCTTTGGAGTTGGAGAAACCCCAAAAAATTTGGTCAATGAAGCGTGGCTGATCATGACCGAGGCAAGGTGGCGTGGAAAATTTTGGTCGTGTTTTGGCGAGTGCGACCTCAAAAACATGGAGGGCTACATGATTGGAGACCTAATGGCTGGAATCACCTTTCACCACTCACCTAAGAGTCGAGGATCTGGAGGGCTGGTCAGCGTCGGTCTTGCGCTGCTTGCGATTATTGGCGGATTGAGCGTGAGTGAGGCGGCGGTGCTCACCAAGGAGGATTTCAAGCTCTATGGGTATGTGGAGGCGTCCTACACTCAAAATTTCAACTTTCCCAAAAATTCCGGGGCCAATGCGAATCAGTTGCGCATCTTTGATGGGGACGCCAATTCTTTCAGGCCCAATATGGCCCAATTGGTCTTTGAGAAGGAAGCGACGAACGGGAGCAATGCCGTCGAACGTGCCGGCTTCCGCCTCAAATTAGATGTGGGTGAGGATGTGCAATTTACAGGCGGGCGAACCGGGGATGATGTGGATTTCCAGGAAATGTATGTCCAGTATGTCGCCCCGCTGGGCAACGGGTTGGATATTCGGATTGGACGAATGAATTCCCTGGTGGGATATGAAGTCATTGAGAGTCCCTACAATAATAATTATTCCCGATCCTGGTTGTTTGGATTGGGTCAGCCCTTCACGATCACCGGCATTCGTGTGGCCTATGCGGTCAACGAGAAGCTTTCCTTGTCAATGAGTGCCCTGAATTCCTATACCGGGTTGACGGAAGATAATAATACGGCGAAATCTGTGGAAGGGTTGGTCTCCTATCACCCCACGGAACAACTTGGATTGAATGTGTATGGCATTGTGGGAAAAGAGAGTTCGAATACGAGATCCGGGTCAGGGAAACGGGTTCTGGTCGGGGGGTATGTGACCTTCCAGGCTACCGATCAATTAGGCTTTGTGGTGGAGGGGTATTATGCCAATCAGGAAAATGCAAGTGCGATCAGCTCGGGCAAAAATGCCCGTTGGGATGGGGTAGCCGGGTATGCCATTTATGATTTCAATGACCAATGGGGCCTCCGGTTTCGTGGAGAAATTTGGGAGGATGCCGGCGGCGATCAGAGCTGTTTGGGGACGGCCGGATCCGGGGGCAATTCGAATGTGTGTACCGTTTCTGCCCCAATAGCTCAAACGCTGTGGGAGAATACGGTGACGCTTCAATATAAGCCCGCGCCCTCGCTGATCACGCGATTGGAATTTCGCTATGACAAATCCAATCAAAATGTCTTTTTAGATGGAAAAAATAACTCAACCAATAACCAACAAACACTGGCAGTTGAAGCCATTTTCCTCTTTTAAGAAGAGGTAGAAGGAGCAAAGACGATGAACGTCTCTATTCAAAAAGCCAGTAGAGCCATATTTTCCGGATTCATGTCCGTCCTGGTACTGGACCGTCTGGGCTCATACGTGTGGGCCGAGGAGGGAGGCGCGTCGCAACTCAATGCCGGCGACACGGCTTGGGTGTTGATATCCTCGGCGCTGGTATTGGCCATGATCATTCCCGGATTAGCGTTGTTTTATGGCGGGATGGTTCGAAGTAAAAATGTGTTAAGTACGATGATGCATAGCTTTATTGCGGTCTGTCTCGTCAGTGTGGTGTGGGTATTTTGGGGCTATAGTTTTGCGTTTGCTCCCGACGTGGGAGGGATCATTGGGGGACTGAAATGGTTGGGATTAGCCGGGGTGGGACCCGAACCGCTTGAAGGTTCAACGATTCCCCATTTAGCTTTTATGGTGTTTCAGCTCATGTTTGCGGCGATTACGGTTGCGCTCATTAGCGGAGCCATTGCCGAGCGAATGAAATTTAGCGCCTTTGCCTTATTTGCGGTGTTATGGGTCACGTTCGTTTATGCCCCCCTGGCTCATTGGGTATGGGGGGGAGGCTGGTTGGCTGAGTTGGGGGACTTGGATTTTGCCGGCGGGACGGTCGTCCATATTAGTTCTGGGGTGGCTGCGTTAGCCTGCGCCCTTGTCTTAGGAAAACGCCACGGATATGGTACCGAGAATATGAGCCCTCATAACCTCCCGTTTACGGTCATCGGGGCCAGTTTACTGTGGATCGGGTGGTTCGGTTTTAACGCGGGAAGCGCCTTGGCGGCTAATGGGGTTGCGGCCAGCGCCTTTGTGGCCACTCATGTGGCGACAGCCGCAGGAGCATTAGCCTGGGTCGGAGTGGAGGGACTCTATCGAGGAAGATCAACGGTGTTGGGCGGGGCTAGCGGCGCAGTCGCGGGGCTGGTTTCTATTACGCCAGCCGCCGGCTATGTGGGTCCCATCGCGGCGATTGTGATTGGTTTTGGAGGAGGTGTGGTGTGTTATCTCGGTGTATTTTTAAAGCATAAACTGGGCTATGATGATGCCTTAGATGTGCTTGGCATCCATGGAATCGGAGGAACCTGGGGGGCAGTGGCTACCGGGTTATTCGCCAGCATGGGTGGAGGCACCGGGCTCTTTTTCGGGAATCCCGGGCAGGTCGTCATTCAGTTCATTGGAGTCGGTGCAACCTGGGTGTTCTCATTTGTCGGCACCTTCCTTATTCTCAAGCTCGTTGACGGCACGATCGGGTTACGCATCAATCGGGAAGAAGAGGTGCTTGGATGTGATCTGACCCAACACCGGGAACGGGCATATGGTTAATACATACCAAAGAGATGTGAAGGGTTCGAGAGCAAGTGACGGTCAGATGGGTCTGTCGCCACCACGAATGAAGAGGTTTTTCAGAGTGTCATAATCCAATGGAAGGATGGTTCGTATGAAGCTGATTCAAGCCATTATTAAACCCTTTAAATTAGATGAAGTGAAAGATGCCTTGATCGAGTTGGGAATTCAAGGCATGACTGTGACCGAAGTCAAGGGATTTGGTCGTCAAAAAGGACATAAAGAGACCTACCGGGGCACTGAATATCAGATTGAATTCGTCCCCAAGATTAAACTGGAAATCGCTTTGGCCGATGAGCGGGTGGGGGAAGCGCTGGAAGCCATTATGCGTGCTGCCAAAACCGGCAGTATTGGGGATGGAAAAATTTTCGTGTCCGAGCTGCATAGTGTCATCCGTATTCGTACGGGGGAATCAGGCGAAGGAGCGGTCTGACAATTGCCACCCTATCACACCACGTGTTTACTCGAGGAGGGGAAATGAATCTGTTCGTTCCACGCTCAACGATGGGAAGGTTGACCGGATTGGTCTTATGGATAAGTCTGAGTCAGCCCTTTGCTGTGTGGGCAGGTGAAGACGGTTTGCCAAAAATTGATACGGGGGATACGGCCTGGCTCTTAATGTCTTCTGCGCTGGTGTTATGTATGACGCTTCCCGGACTGGCCCTATTTTACGGCGGGCTGGTTCGCAAAAAAAATGTGCTCGGGACCATTATGCATACGATGGTGATTCTGTGTTTAATCAGCGTGATTTGGGTGTTGTGCGGATACAGTTTAGCCTTCGGTCCTGATATTGGAGGATTAATCGGGGGACTGGAATGGGTGGGGCTGAATGGTGTGGGATTGGATCCGAGTCCGACCTATGCCTCAACGGTGCCCCATCAAGTCTTTATGTTCTTTCAACTCATGTTTGCGGCCATTACGGTCGCACTCATTACCGGCAGTGTAGCCGAGCGAATGAAATTTAAAGCCTTATTGTTGTTTGCCGTCTTATGGTCTCTCCTGATTTATACCCCATTGGCACATTGGGTGTGGGGTGGAGGATGGTTAGCCAAGCTTGGAGCTTTGGATTTTGCCGGCGGTGCAGTGGTCCACATCTCGTCCGGGTTCGGGGCGTTGGTCTGTGCGGTGATGCTTGGAAAACGCAAGGGGTTTGGGGCAGATCCGATGCCCCCGCATGACTTGCCGATGACCATTCTGGGAGCAGGACTTCTCTGGTTCGGGTGGTTCGGCTTCAACGGGGGGAGTGCGCTAGGAGCCAACGGTGTGGCTGCGGTCGCGTTTCTCGCCACTCACACGGCCGCGTCGGCAGGGGGACTCAGCTGGATGGTGGCTGAATGGGTCCATAGGGGGAAGCCGACCGTGTTAGGGGTCGCCAGTGGGGTGGTCGCGGGTTTGGCCACGGTGACTCCGGCTGCAGGATTTATCGGGCCGATGTCAGCCCTCTTGATTGGGTTGGTTGCGGGCACCGTCTGCTATGTTGCGGTCGTGTGGAAAATGCGGTTTGGCTATGATGATTCCCTGGATGTTGTCGGTATTCATGGCGTGGGCGGATTCATAGGCATCCTCGCGACAGGGTTGTTTGCCTCAATCGGAGCCCAGGGTTTGTTTTTCGGGAACGCCGGACAGTTCGGTATACAAGTCGTATTGGCTTTGGTAACCTTGACCTTTTCTGTCATTGGAACCTATCTCATTCTTAAAATCGTGGATGTGACAGTCGGACTGAGAGTCTCCGCCCAGGACGAGGAAATGGGATTGGATCTTAGTCAACATAATGAGCGAGCCTATTCCTAAGGCAGGAGGGATGTGGATGAGCATGATTCGGTGGAACGATCATTGCCTCTGATCCACTTCTGATGAGTGCCTGGTAGTGGTTGCGGCGGTGAGAGCGTGGGATTACTTTTATAAACAGATGTGCTTGCGAAGGAGGTATTGAATGACCGCGAAAGAAGTGTTGGATTTTGCGAAAAAGAACAAGGTGGAAATGGTCGATGTCAAGTTTGTCGATCTCATGGGTACCTGGCAGCATTTTTCGATTCCCACCTCAGAATTAACGTTGGATTTATTTAAAGAGGGCTCGGGATTTGATGGATCGTCTATCCGTGGCTGGCGCATGATCCAAAATAGCGACATGCTGATCGTGCCTGATCCGAACACCGCCTGCATGGATCCGTTCACGGAAATTCCGACGTTAAGCATCGTGGGGGACGTGCAAGATCCGATTACCCGAACCGTCTATGAGCGGGATCCTCGTGGAGTAGCCCTTCGCGCGGAACAATATCTCAAGAGCACCAAAATCGGGGATGTTTCCTTTTGGGGGCCTGAAGCCGAATTTTTTATTTTTGACCATGTGTCGTTCGATCAAAACAGTCACTCCAGTTATTACTTCGTCGATTCGGAAGAGGGCATCTGGAATTCCGGGAAAGACGGAGAGAACCTCGGGTCTCGACCGCGCCATAAGGAGGGATATTTCCCTGTGGCCCCTGTCGACTCGCAACAGGATATCCGGTCGGAGATGTGCCGGGAAATGGAAAAAGCCGGGATCAAAGTGGAGAAACATCATCATGAAGTGGCCACGGGCGGGCAAGCTGAAATCGACCTTCGATTCGACACCCTGGTCAAGATGGCCGATCAGATGATGATGTACAAGTATATTGTGCGCAATGTCGCGCGTCGGCATAACAAAACTGTCACTTTTATGCCCAAGCCGCTCTACGGGGATAATGGCACCGGAATGCATACCCATCAGAGTATCTGGAAAGACGGGAAACCATTGTTTGCCGGGAAGGAATATGCGGGGGTCTCGCAGATGTGCCTGTATTATATCGGCGGCATTCTCAAGCATGCGCCGGCGTTAGCCGCGCTCACCAACCCGATTACGAACTCGTATAAACGGCTCACCCCGGGCTTTGAAGCGCCGGTGTTGCTAGCCTACTCCAGTCGGAACCGCTCAGCGGGCATCCGGATACCCATGTATTCGCCAAGTCCCAAGGCCAAACGCATTGAGGTCCGGTTCCCTGATCCCTCGTGCAATGTGTATTTGGCCTTCAGTGCCATGCTCATGGCCGGGTTAGACGGGATTCAAAATAAAATTCATCCGGGCGAAGCCATGGATAAGAATCTCTATGACTTAGAGCCGGAGGAATTAGGGAATATTCCCTCATTGCCGTCCAGTCTGGAACAGGCCTTAAAGGCCCTTGAGGATGACCATGAATTTCTCTTGAAAGGCGGAGTGTTTTCCGAGGACCTGCTTGAAGCCTGGATTGCCTATAAACGGACCAATGAAATCGATGCCATTCGAGTCAGGCCACACCCGTATGAATATGCTATGTACTTTGATTGCTAAGCGCTGAAAAATGGCCTTCCCCACATTCTTGTGGGGAAGGCATACGGTTAATACTCACGCCCGGGCAAGTCAGATGAAGGAGATAACTATTTCCTTTTGATGCCCGGGCGTAACTGTTTGGGAAACCGTTGAAGGAATTGTTTCCGGATTTTCGTCATTCTGGTGTGAATGGCATGCTCCAGATCGTCGGCTCCCTGAAGCCAGTTTGTGGTGAGCATCCCGAGCCGGCGAGCTAAAAACACCATTTCATCAGAACCGGATGGTGGCAGGACAAGATCCTGGGCGTGGCCGCGGACTATTCTCAGTCCATCAATGAGTTGTCGAAAATACAGATAGTCGTCTTTGAGTTGAGCCCCATCTTCAAGAGTAAACAGGCCTTCCCCGCTCAGGTGATCGATGGCCTCCAGGGTATTGGGCGTGCGGATGGAAGGATGGTCGTGCCCGTGCATGAGTTGGAAATATTGCACGGTATACTCCACATCAAGCAGGCCACCGGCTCCGTATTTGACATGCGTCGTTCCCGGCTGGACCAGCTCTTTGATTTGACGCTCACGAAGATGGATGGCCGTCTGAAGATCCCACGTGTCGGGAGCATACACAAATTGGTCACGATGCCGTTCAACGGCTTTTCCTACCGCACGATTTCCAGCAAGAAAACGGAGCTTGAGTAACGCCTGTCGTTCAAAAGGAGCGGCTCCACCTTCCGGCGCATAATAGCGCTGAATTTCTTGGAGGGAATTGGCGAGGAGGCCTTTTTCTCCATGCGGCCGCAATCGGGTATCCAGGTGAAAAATGCCTTCCTGCTTCGCTTCAATCCATTGGAGAAATTCCTGCGCCCAACGTTCAAAATAATCTGAGGATTTTTGGTCCGTCTGGCCTCGCGAGGGTTTACCCGGCATGTGATAGACGAACAGAATTTCGATATCCGAGGCATAGCCTAATTCGCCGCCACCGAGTTTTCCTAAACCAAAAATCGCCATCGATGGAGGAGCGGAGAGGGAGGCTTTCGGATTGATCGCCTGTTGAGAATGCAGAAGGGCCTGGTTGAGAATGACATCAGCGAGATTGGTCAGGGCCTGTGAAAAGTCGGGGAGGGGACTATTTTCCAGGAGATGACGCATGTCGATTCGAAACAGCTCTTCGTCTTTCCATTGATTCAAGCGTTGTTTTTTGTGGACAGGAGTTTTGGCTTTCAGCAATAACGGCTCGATGGCCCTGGTGAGTACCGATTTTGATCGAATCAGGGGGCCTTTTTGATATTGATTCATCATGGGCAACAAATTGTCATGTTGCCGTCGGAGTAAATCCTCCCAGAGGTAATCACTGCTGCCAAAGAGTTGAGCCAGTCGTTCCAGCGTGGAAGCCTGGCTCAGCTTGGTGAGATGCGAGGGGGAATTGGCCTGCTCTAACCAGAGATCCAGGAATTGATCAAAATGATCGAGCGCTTTCCCGGGGTCCGGTGCCCACCTCAGATAATGGGTGAATTCTTTGAGTAAGGTGGCCGCCGTTCGTAGTTCCTGTTGTTCGCCTTTTCCCTGAATTTTTCCGCCTTGGCGTCCGCGGACGTAAAGACGGTTGCGGACGCGGTGGTTGGCGACTTCAATCTTGGCTTTCACAATATAGATCCCGCGCATGGCCAGGGCATTGGCAAAGGTGTACAAAAACGCCGGCGTATCGGTTGAGCTAATATCCAGAATGGTTTCATGACCGCCGCGCGGGTTGGAAAATGTGATGTGGACTGGATGGACCAACTCCGTCGGTTTTTGACGCATGTTCTCTAAATTTTCAACGAGCCGGCGATTCACCTGTCGACGGGCTTGCCGGATCTGATTCTTTTGAAGAAGGACGAGAAGGGCCGTCACCATCTCTTGAAACTCACGTTGTTCGGGTTCGGCAAATTTCAGATCTTCAAGAGCCTGCACATGAAAGACATCCACGACAATTTTCCGGGTCAACCCTCGAGTCGCTTGTGAGGAGGAGCCCGTGGAGGTATGGCCTTGCAATGATGATGTTGAGGGAAAAGTTGGAGACATCTTTTCTAAAGACGTAAAAATCGTGGCCTCTCGAATATCCAGCCCAAAGGAGGATAAGACGCCACAGAATGTGGCAAACTCGGAAAAATAATCGTAACCCACCAGCGTCAGTTGAAATTGCCGGGTGGGCAGGGTCCGGATCGAGATCGCACAGGGTCGTTCAAACGTGAGCTGGTTCGCCAGGACTAAATGTTCCAGGATGGCGGCGGGAGGAAAGCTTTCAAAATAATCCGGGTCCATCTGCTGGACAAAATCTCTGATTAAGGCCGGACGAAGATCAGGACATTGGGTTTGATACGACTGGATCCGCTCTGCTTCGGTCATGGTGCCCGAGTATACTGAAAAAATGTTGGATTGTAAGGTCGGACGCGCTCCCGTATAATTTTCTTTTTTCACGATGACTGCTTTCAAACCACACGCAGCTTCCAAAGAGGATCCTCCCGCAGCCCGCCTTCCCGATCCCACGCCTTTACTCCTGGCTTCAGGACTTATCACGCAGGACGTAGCCCGGATACTTCAGGCCTATGGCCTACAGGATTGGAAACGCGCCGACCAAAACCTTCAGGCCATGGCCGGGGAACCGGTCACCCGGAAAGCCCTGGCGACCATTCTGCCCGCCGTGTTACGCAGTGTTGCGCGTACGGCGGATCCGGATCAGGCCATGAATGAATGGGAACGGTATGTCGACTCCGGTATCCAACGGCTTCAACTCTTTCAATATTTAGCAATGGTCCCGCATGTGGTCGAAGTGATGGGCACGGCATTCGGGAATAGCCCGGCCATGGCGCAAACATTTATCCGTGATCCGTTACTCGTGTATTGGATCGAAGATGACGGGGTCCTGCGCCGGCGGATGACCCGGATTGCCCTTGAGGCCAACGTGCAGGCCGCCCTTGGTACCGTAACGAGTTTCGAGGCGAAATGTGAAGCGTTACGGCGGATGAAGCGGCGCGAAATGCTCCGAATCGGGATTCGCGATTTGTTGGGCATCGCCACGCCCGTAGAAACCTATACCGTGTTGTCGGATCTCGCCTCCGTAGTTATTCAGGCGGTGTATGAACTGGTGAGCCAGGAATTAACCAAGCGGTTTGGCGATTTTGGAGAGGGAGGATCGACCGGGAAAAAGGCTGACGGTTTTTCCGTGCTGGCAATGGGGAAACTCGGAGGCTGGGAGCTGAATTACAGCTCGGATGTCGATCTTATTTATGTGTACCATGCGCCCGAAGGGAAGACGGAAGCGGGGAGGGGACAAACCAGTATTGCTCGTGTGCTGTATTGTGAGACTCTGGCCAGGGAACTCACGGCGGTCTTGACGGCGCCGACAGCCGAAGGCGCCTTGTTTCGAGTCGATCTCCGTCTCCGTCCGGAAGGAATGGTCGGGCCGTTGGCCTCCTCCCTTGAGGATGCCCTTCATTATTACGCGGGTCGAGGCCGAACCTGGGAACGTCTGGCCTTTCTCAAAGCCAAGCCCATTGCCGGCAATCTCCGTGTGGGGCAGGCCTTAATTAAGGGGCTGACAGACTTTGTGTATGGGAATGAAGAAGACGAAGGGCAGGTCTTTCCGGCTATTCATTCGCTCCGGTCACAAATCATTTCCAAAATGATTCGCCGGGGGGAAGTCGACCGACATGTCAAGCTGGGCATCGGAGGCATTCGGGAAATAGAGTTTATTGTGCAAGCCCTTCAACTGCGTTGGGGACAGGCGTATCCTAAAATACGCGATCGGCAAACACTCAAAGCATTGGTGAAGTTGACGCACATTGAGAAACTGACGGCACAGGACGCTCGCCTGCTAAAAGAGTCGTATGTGTTTCTAAGAAATCTTGAGAACAAACTTCAAATGGTTCATGAATTTCAAACGCATCTGCTTCCGAACAAGTCCGAAGAGATTGCCAAATGTGCCGTCAGAATGGGTTACCTCAAACAGGCCACCGTTGCCCAGGCCATGGAAGCGTTCCTGAGCGACTATCGTCGACATACCACCAGGGTGCATCAGTTGTACGAACGCATTCTGTGCTCGTCACCCTCCTAGCGAATCCGGCATATACCTTTTTCACACTTCGTTTTCTCTGGGTGTTTCTAGCAGCAGGAGGAATGTCAGGTGTGAATCAGTCCAGAGGGGTTGAAAACGATCCAGGGATTGTTATCTCTTATAGTGAGAGGAAAATTTTACATTTATTCATTCTTTTTTCGGGGAGAAGCCAATGGACCTTAACCGGATGACGATCAAATTACAGGAAGCTCTGCAGGCTGCCTCGGGGATCGCGATGCGACGAAGCCATCAAGGGATTGACGTGGAGCATCTCCTGCTGGCCTTGCTGGAGCAATCCGGTGGATTGGCTCACCCGATATTAGAGCATACGGGTGTCTCGCCCACCGCCGTCAAAAATGCCGCAGAACAAGCGCTTCAGAAGGTTCCTCAGGTTCAGGGCAGTGGGGCACCTCCAGGGCAGGTGCATCTCTCTCCTCGCCTGGCAAAGGTGCTCAATCAGGCGGAAACGGAGATGAAGGAACTGCGGGATGACTACCTGAGTGTCGAGCATGTCATCCTGGCCATGGTAGCCGAAGGAGGCGTCTTTACGTCCATGGGACTCAAGCGGGATAAGGTGCTCGCCGGTCTCCAGGAGGTGCGAGGCAATCAACGCGTCACCAGCCAGGATCCGGAAGGGACCTATCAATCACTAGAAAAATATGGGCGTGATTTGACCCGATTGGCCAGCCAGGGCAAATTGGATCCGGTCATCGGCCGGGATGAAGAAATTCGTCGGGTCGTGCAAATCCTGTCCCGCCGCACCAAGAACAATCCGGTCCTGATCGGTGAACCTGGAGTGGGAAAAACTGCCATTGTCGAAGGACTGGCACAACGGATCATTAAAGGGGATGTGCCCGATGGACTTAAAAATAAACGCTTGATCGTGCTCGATATGGGTGCCCTGGTAGCGGGTGCCAAATTTCGCGGGGAGTTTGAGGAGCGATTAAAAGCCGTCCTCAAAGAAATTCAATCCTCTCAGGGACAGATCCTGTTGTTCATCGATGAGTTGCATACAGTTGTGGGGGCCGGAGCGGCAGAGGGGTCCATGGATGCCGCCAATTTGCTGAAGCCGATGTTGGCCAGAGGGGAACTCCATCTGATTGGCGCTACCACTCTTGATGAATACCGGAAACATATTGAAAAAGATGCGGCCTTGGAGCGGCGGTTCCAACCGGTCGTGGTCGATCAGCCTTCGGTGGAAGATACCATCTCCATCCTGCGCGGGTTAAAGGAGCGGTATGAAGTCCATCATGGGGTGCGCATTAAAGATTCGGCATTAGTGGCAGCCTCCCGCTTATCCAATCGATATATCGGTGACCGGTTTCTGCCTGATAAAGCGATTGACCTCATTGATGAGGCGAGTGCGCGCTTACGGACTGAAATCGACAGCATGCCCGCCGAAATGGATGAGATCTCTCGAAAAGTTCTGCAATTGGAAATTGAACGGGAAGCCTTAAAGAAAGAAACCGATGCGGCCTCTCGCACCCGGTTGACCACGATCGAACAGGAGTTGAAAGGCAAACAGGAAGCCCTGAAAGACTTAAAAACCCAGTGGGATGCCGAGAAATCGTCTGTCGGGAAATTACAAACGATCCGGCAGGAGATCGAGGGTGCCAAACAACAAATTGAGCAGGCTGAGCGGCAGTATGACCTGAATCGTGTGGCGGAGTTGCGCTATGGGACATTGCCCAAACTGGAAAAATCCATGAAAGACGAAGAAGAGCGGCTGGCCAATCAACAGGGGACGAGCCGACTGCTCAAGGAAGAGGTCGATGAAGATGACATTGCCGAGGTGGTCAGTCGATGGACCGGCATTCCCGTGAGCCGGCTACTTCAAGGCGAAGTGGAAAAGCTGCTGCACCTCGATGAATGGTTACACAAACGCGTCATCGGTCAGGATGAAGCGGTCAAGGCGGTGGCCGAAGCCGTGTTGCGCGCGCGGTCCGGCATCAAAGATCCCAATCGACCCATCGGTTCGTTCCTCTTTCTGGGCCCGACCGGCGTGGGTAAAACCGAGTTGGCACGGGCGCTGGCGCATACGCTCTTCGATAACGAAGCCAACATGGTCCGTATTGATATGTCGGAGTATATGGAAAAACATACCGTAGCCCGATTGATCGGCGCTCCTCCAGGGTATGTGGGGTATGAAGAAGGCGGTCAGTTAACCGAAGCGGTGAGGCGCAGACCCTTCTCGGTCATCCTCTTTGATGAAATCGAAAAGGCGCATCACGATGTCTTTAACGTCCTGCTCCAAGTCTTAGACGACGGGCGGTTAACCGATTCGCAAGGCCGAACGGTGGACTTTAAAAATACCGTGCTCATCATGACCTCCAATCTGGGCAGTCAGGAGATTCTCGAAGCGCAGCAACAGAATATGGACTACGAAGGCATTCGCGCGTTAGTGCTCAAAGAAATCCAACAGCACTTCCGGCCCGAATTCTTGAATCGGGTCGATGAAATCGTCGTCTTCCATCCGTTAAAACGGGAAGAGCTGGCGCAAATCGTGGAAATCCAATTGGAACGCCTCAGGGTCAGATTAGCGGATCGGCGAATGTCACTGGAACTCTCTCCGGCGGCCCTGGCCGACCTGGCTGCGCGGGGCTATGACCCGGTCTACGGAGCCAGGCCGTTGAAGCGCCTGCTTCAACAGGAAATCGAAACCCCGCTCTCACGCCTGATCATCCAGGGGAAAGCCATGGATGGGCAACGAATCGTGGGCGAGATGGTCGACGGCAAATTCGTCCTCACCGCCCGGGAAAATGGAGAGGCCTAACGCCACTCCATCAATCCCACGGGGAGTATAATCGTGGCTCCCCGTGGGATGGTTCTCTTCAATGGATTCCGGTCCAATCACCTGCCAAGATATTCAATAAACAGCATGAGGAAATAGCCACCGGAAGGAATCGCAAAGGCCTTCAAAATGGGTTGTTCGGCAAACGGGCAAAACGCCCCTTTTCTAAAGTGCTGCACCCCGCTGATGACCTTCTGTATTTGAGCTTTTCGTGCAGAGCCTGAACTCGTGCTCAACATGGACGTCAACTCATTGAGAACGCGTCCCCTGGCGTTCTCAGCCGTTTGCCGGAAATGGAAGGCTGAAAAAATGGCCAGCCCGATGTTGCTCCCTATCACGAGAAGAAGACTGATCGGAAGATCCCAGTCATCAAAAAATGAAGAGCGTGACACAATCATGACCAGGACGATAATAAAGGGATAATAGATTAAGGTCCCAACCACTTCTGTGAGCTGGCCACAGAACCGCAGACTCTGTTGGATATGGGCCAGGGAAATGTTCAGTGTACTGTGGAACCAGGGTTCCCGGACCGAATCCTGAATGGGCCAGTGAACCCCTCGTTGTAATGCCCAATCCACCATCCGGGCGCAAAGCCGTGTCGCATACACCACAAAAAACACCAGGAGCCACATGGTGACCACGCTCAATAAGAGAATCATCTTATCCCAGATGAAACACGTGTCACCCCGGCAAGGGGTGGTGGGAAATCCAATGAGAAAAAAGATTGGAAAGGCAAAAAGAAACAAGTAGACGATCGTTTGAACGACCACACGGGATCCCGCGCATTTGAGGCTCATTAATGCCGTATAGACTTCCCAGCATTCCCGAACGGTATTTTTGGGGGATACGCGACTCCCTATAGGATCAGGGCCGAATTCCATCCATTTTTTCCATTCGAACCATCCTGAACATTGCCCTGGATGGAGTTGAAATTCCTCTTCCATTTGACGAAATTTGGCCTGAAGGGTTCTGTATCCTCGGCAAAGGAACAAGAGACTCAAAAAGAACGCCGCTAACCGGAGTACTTCGGTGGGCCAAGCACTGATGCCTTCCAGCCAGACAAATGGTTCTCCATCCTTGAGTTGGTCTGTGATGGACACCAAAAGCAAGGAGTACATACCGACGATTGCGGCCAGGAAAATCCAAAACATATGGGACTTGCACGTGGTCTTGGCAAGAAACACGGCTCTCCGGCTCATGGCCGCATAAATCACCCAACCACCTAATACAATACATCCCAGCAGTAAGAACGTCCGCAAGCTAATGAGGGGGGCCGGCTTTCCCTTTTCAAAATCCGGTCGTGCAGCATGAATGGTGCTGGGGTCGGCACTCAGGTCGTACGCGCCTGTCAGTCCGACCTCGAAGACTCTCGGCGTTCTTTTGTAAGAGTGGGTGTCTGGTGAGTCGTCGCATGTCCCATGAGAAAAAAAGGAGGAAGCTGTCCGACATACGGTGACAGGGTCAAGAGCCAGCAGCGTGGATAAGAATAACGAGGTTTGATAGGCATCACGAAAGGGGGGAATCGAGCCCTGAATCTGGGGATGAAGGCGTAGGCCAAAATGGGAAGCAATCAGAAGATTCCGTGTCCATTGATATTGGGCCGGATGGAGGAGACGGGTATCAAGATCGGTGGTAAAGAAAATGACCCCGGGAAATTCCTTCCGTAACGCTTGGAGGAGCAGCAGTTTGTCATAGACATCTCCTGCCAAAATGCCCATGGCCTTAAAGCCCGGACAGATGGGCCACGATCCTTCCCCCACATTGTCCATACAGCGTTCACGAATCTTTTGATCTTCGACTTTAATTTGTAAGGCCAAACGCCTCAGGTAATCGAATTGCGACGGGCCTTCGGGGCGTTCAAGACCTCTATTGCGGAAATTTAAAAAGTTTCCGGAATCGGTTCCGTCACCCTTGGAGTTTCCGTCAGAGCCATTCATATTCTGGGGAAGCTCACCGTCAATTCCACGAAGATAGCTAAAGCGATGGGCCCAATCCGGCCAGTCGACGTCTCCTAAATTTTCAATTTTGGATATCAGATCAAGATCCGGAGTCGTTTTCGTCACCTCAAGAAAGGTCAGAGGCAATTTCCGCCCATAGAGCGTATCCCACTCGCCGATCAAGGCAATATGATCATGTCCATTTTGAAGGTCCACCCTTCGTTTGGTTAATTCCTCGACGAGTGTTCTAGCCAGTTCTTCATCTGTTCCGATGACACGATGCACATCAAAGTTCAAGGACCTCATATACTCCCAGCACGTGGCTTCACTCACACATTCTTCTCTCCCAAGAGGGAAACCTTCAAATAGAACGGCATCAGACGCCGTTGCAGAAAAGGAAAGGTATTCAATCGCGTGCGAACCCTCTGTTGGAGAGGTGGAGGGAGGTTCCTGACTCCGCTTTGCGAGCACTTCGCCGATCATGGCGCGTAACGTTCCGGAATGAAAGGGCCCTAAAACCGTAAACGACATGGTGGGATCAGGTGAATGTTTACCTTGTTGATTCTTTCGAAAGTCCGGTTCTGGATTTTTGACGAATGCCACGAGGCCTTCCAGGGACGCCAAGGGCTTTTTCTCCAGGTCCTGATCCTTGACCCATAAGACCAGGACATTGTTTTTTTGCTTGTCCTGTGGTTTAAACCATTCGAGCGGCACATCAAGGGCGGGACAACTTTCATCCCAGCAGGTATCATTTCCTTTAAGTTTTGTGCGGTCCCACCCAAAATATCGGAAAAACTCCCCTTCTTCGGGGATATACCCGGCCTCCCCGAGAGCGGACACCACCGCGTATCTATGGCGTAACCGGTATTCTGTTCCGGAAGCAAAGGGAGTCCCTTCTGTCACGACGATCAGGACTTTGAATGGTGGTTCGGTTGTCCCTATGGTCTCTGTGATCTCACGCAACTGAATGCCTAATTTATGATGATCCCTGGTCCCGGAACCATTGGAGGAATCTTGTAATGACGGGGCCTCAGACTGAGATTGGTTGGCCTTGGGTTCGGCATTTTTATGAGCCTTTACCGATGCGAAAGGGTCCTGCCAGAGCCGGCTTTGAACCCGCTTGTCCCCAACGATCAACGACTTGCCTTGTTGTTCATTAACGGGTCGTTCACTTCGAAAGGGTTGTTGGTAATACAGAAATCCTCCAAGCACGGTTAGCAGAATCAATAACCCCGTGACAGGAATTTTTGAGTCATCACTTTTTTCAAAAGACATGATTCACTCGCAAGTTTTCCCTGGAATCCGATACCTGTCGGATAAGGCATTTCGGCTTCGTCTCATTGCTGAAGGGAAAGAACATCTGTGTGGTTGGACAACTCAAAACGTCCTCCATTTGATAAAAAATGACAGCCACTCTCCCGTTCCTGCCTACTGGAAACTCAAGATTCATGCGAGCGCAACGGAAGGCTCCTCCGTCACTGGCTGATCACATGACAAATCAGCGGGATTATAGAAAAAGAAAGAAACAAAAGGAACGCCAATGGAAAATGGAATATGTGTGGAGTGGGAGATTGCGTATCCAATCAGATACGATCCTGTATCCGATCAGATACGTGATGGAGAAATTCTTTGACGAAACGCGCGTTCATTATTTATATAGGGAGCCCATTGGTGATATGGCCACAATACGCCAGGAAAACCTATGGGGTCTGTCCTAATTGAAGAAGCATGTGTCGTGAGTTTCATCGTCGGAACGATTCGCAAGCACGCCAATCCATTATCGACAATGACAAGGCCTAGGCTCACATCAGGTGGCTATTTCGGCATGACGGCCTTAATCACGAAGCCGCAAGGCGGTCAAACCGCCAGCCCCACAGCGCTCATCATTCTGAACCGATAACTAAGGAGGGCCTATACGTTTGAGGATGACCAGCAGAGGCACGGAGCCTTCTAGAACTTGTCCTGAGAGTCACGTTGAAGGGCTCGAGCCATCATTTACGTATGATCCCGAAAATGTAGGGCAGGAAAACCTCCGGGTCATCTGTTCGAAATAATCTTTGAGAATCGCGGAAGATGAATCTGTCAGGAAGATTATTCCTTCTGTCCGGTTTTTTTAATGATGTGGTACCCGAATTGGGTTTTAACCACAGGGCTCAGACTGCCATGCCCCAGGCGTTTGACCGCATCTTCAAAGGCCTTGACCATTTTGCCGGGACCAAACCAGCCAAGATCCCCACTTTTGGAACCACTGGGGCAGGTCGAGAATTCTTTCGCCAATTCGGCAAATTTACCACCGGTTTTCAGGCGTTTTCTCAGGTCGTCCGCTAACCCTTTTTCTTTCACTAAAATATGACTCGCTCTCCACTCCATACATTCTCCTTTCAAGCCCTGAATCAAAATCCGCTAAACATCACCAATTCCTATCTACTGACTAAATTATACGATGCCCCATGAAAATATGTCATCTCAAATATTTCGAGGGACCAGATCTGTCAGGCTGATTTGCGCCTCATGGGTTAGAGCGTTTGGAGGTACCGGATTCAGGTGGAGTAAAGACTTCGTTCAGATCACTAAAGGAGCCTCCTGGAGTCGGCCCGCCACTGATGACGTATATACGGCCATCCACTACCGCAGACCCGAGGCCGTGGCGTCCTGTCGTCATGGGTGCCATGGTTTGCCAGACGTTACGCGCCGGATCATACGCCTCGTTTTCACGAAAGGTACCCTCTTCCTTTTCGCCGCCGAAAACATAAATCCGACCGCCAACTTCGGCCGCGGTGATTCCACTGCGGGCAGCCGGAAGATCTGCGGCCCGCGACCAGCGGTCGGTGACGGGATCGTACACCTCCATGACAGCGAGATTTTGCCGATAGTCGCCGTTTACTCGTCCGCCGATTGCGTACACCTTACCGGACACGGTTGCGGCCGCAAGATGATCGCGAGGGGTCGGCAACGGCGTGCGCACAGTCCAGGTATTGGTTTGGGGATCGTAGATCTCGACGGCAGGGCTATTGGCCTTCCCGTCGTAGCCGCCGATGGCATACAGTTTTCCGTCGTGCGCTGTCACGGACAAGGCCCCGCGAGGAGTCGGCATGGGGGCGCGCTCCGTCCAAGTGTCCATGGCTGGATCGTAGGCATACACCGTGGCCACGGGCTGCCAGACGCTGAGCCCCCCCTGCTTGTAACCGCCAATGACATACAGCTTGCCGCCTACCACCCCGATACCCAGATGGTGTAGGCCGATGGGCATGGGCGCTTTGGCCGTCCATCGGTCTGTGGCGGGATCGTAGGCTTGGAGGGATGGAGTGATCCCAAGATTGATGAAGTTGCTCAAGCCGGGCTGCTCAAAACCGCCCACGACGTAAATTGTATTGTTCAAGGTCGCGGCTGCCACCTCAGTCCGCTTCGTGGGTGCCGGGGTTTCCGTCTGCCATGCGCCCTGGTCCGTCTCGGACTGTACCGATTGCGCAGATACCGGGAGGATGATGAGGCAGAGCGCAGTGAAAAACGGCATGAGAAAGGCCGAAGTCCTCATCATGGGAACGTGGCATCGAAGAGTCGATATTATCAAGTCACGCATAGCGGGATTATACCCAATCGAGGAAAAGAAAATCTTCGATAAACGCAATGCCCCCAGCCATCGGTTAGGGAAAAAGTGCCACCCCGCAGTATGCTGAAAAAATCTGCAGCGGCAGTGGTGTTCAGACAAGGCAGCCTTCCATCTCTCCAGTCTGCTTCATGGGAGGCCCTGGAATGTTCCTAATAGATCGACGACTGCCGGCTGGTCTACAGGAGGGACGCTCTTCCCTCTAGTGGACCGTGTATGAGCCCGGCGAATTCATTCATCCCCGCTAGCCTCTCCTGGCCTTGTGGCATGACCGAGCCGTGCAACCGGCACCGGAGGAAAGGCGGGCAGTGTTTGAGCCCTTCGGCGTTGGCTCAGGATAAACTCCGCGAGTTTGCCTGCCGTCCGTGGCTTTGTCTCGGTACGCTTTAATGTTGTTCCGACGCCTGCCGGCTGGCCCCAGGAGGGTCGCTCCTCTCAGGTTAGCGTCCCTCCCCTCCAATGCGGCCAGACGGGGCGTCAATGGTTTTGGTTACTTTTGCCGAAGCAAAAGTGGCTCGGCTGCCGGGCCGAAACCCGGGATCAATCATTTATTCGCATCGCTTCGAACATTCCCGATCGGTCAGCGATCTTTTTCTCATTCGTTGTAAGAAGGTTTCATGTCAAAGAGGCACAATAGGGGATGTGGAGTGGGCCTTCTTCTCTCACTCCGAAATCCCAGAGGTGCGGTAGGTGAAACAATTTTCATCCTTATGCAGCCTTTTTAAAAATAAAAACGCTAATCTCGATTCCCCTCTATATTCAGCTTCAAGCCCCATTTACCGATACAAACCATAAACACCACATTCCGACATCCCAGTCTCACAATGAAAGCCGACGCCTATGGACCAAGCCACCAGAACACGCATCGAACGCAATATCTTTCCCCCCGCGCATCAAGCCTGTGAACCATGGGAAACATTTCCGTGGCACACAGGCCGGGGAGAAGCCATCGATACGCATGTGACACATTCATCCCAAGCCCTGGCCATTGATGTCTTCGGTACCATCAAAACCTCATCCGATTGTGATGTGATTCTTGATGCGCTGGCAACCAACCTTGGGGTTCCGGCCGGCGGTCCCTGGAACATCACCCTGGAATCGCGCGTTCGCCCATCATTGCTCAATGAACCTCGCCCGACGCAAGTGGATGTCTATGCGGAAAGTCCCAATTCGGTGATTCTGTTTGAATGTAAATTCACCGAGCAGGATGGAGGCGCCTGTTCGCAAACGGTACGGCGCAATGGCTCTATCCCGTGCCAGGGAAACTATATGCAGAAAAGCCTTCGCGGAATTACCATGACCAGTCGTTGCCCCTTAAGTGACAAAGGCATCCAATATTGGGACATCATTCCGAAGGTCTTTTATCTGGATGCCGAAACTGATTACCAGCCCTGCCCATTCGCGGGAGCGGCCTACCAATGGATGCGCAATCTGGTGGTGGCCTATAAGCTGGCACGGCAGAAAAACAAGCAACCGGCGGTGGTCATCGTCTATGCAGACAATGCGGATCTGCCCATGGCCAAAAAGGTCAAATCCCATGAATGGGGAGAATTCACGCAGATGGTCAGACAGGATCAGGTAGCATTACACGTGCGTTCGTATCAAGAGATTCTCACGCTTGCACAGGAGATAGCCAGAGCCGATAGTGGCGAGAACACCGTATGGATAGCCTTAAACGAATGGGTCAACAGAAAAATATCAAAGATCAATGGAACCCGGGGAAAAGCAAAAAGAAAAAACCGCTCTCAACCCCCCACAATGTCAGTGAATAGAAGATAATCACACCAGCCACCCCACCGAAATAATTTCGCCGGGCCGCACCCCCGCACCTATCTTCCCGCCATCGTCCTTCCGATGTTCCTCTGTTTTTCATAGAAATTCCTGAATGATCCCTTATGGTCCGACGCCTGCCGGCTGGCCCCCCGGAGGGACGCTCCTAGCATTCAGCGGACCTTGTTTGAGCCTTGCGAGTTGGTCCGCTCTTAAAAAAGTTAGCGGCCCTCCTCTGCAATGAGTCCAGACGGGGCGTCAATGGTTTTGGGTCCTTTTGCCGAAACAAAAGTGGCTCGTCGCACGGGGCCGAAACCCCGTATGTAAGGAACACAGTGGAAAGAGGAGTTAGACTGACAACTCCACGTATTCGACCTGGCAACTTGGAGATGGGAGGGGTTGGTCAACGGCCTGTATTCCTTCAAGATGGAATACAATCGCTTCTCGTATGAGTGTTTCAGTTTCATCCAGGGTCGCCCCGGTTGCCACACACCCAGGTAAATCCGGCACATACGACGCAAAGTTTGTGGGAGATTTTTTAATCACTATGGCATATCGCATACGGTCCCCTATCTTGGTCCGCTTGTGGGCAGCAAACTATTCAACACAAAATTTACCACCTTTTCTCACACGGGAAGCCAAAGTAAAACGAAAAGAAAAGGCCATCACACAATCATGCGGTGTCGGGTCATAGAATATGCCCGGACCGCCATTCCAGGCAGAGCAGATTCCTCCCCAAAAAAAGCGTTCTGACTCCTTGCGGGTTTTCCTATTTGATATAGATCACACCAGGCAGAGTCTTCAGGTCTGCGTCTCCCGTGACAACTTGTGCATTCTGATCCTTGGCGGTGGCATACACGATGGCATCGGCCATGGCTAAACCGTGCAACAAGCTCAAATCGGCGGCCAGATAAGCGATGGATTCAGTGAGCGGAATCATATGGTTGGCACTGAGTTGTCCCGAAAGCAATAATGCCGTCTCTTCTCCTTTCTCCCGTTTGATTTTTTTATACACCTCATACAGGACGATGGTTGGGATGATGCAGACATAGCGGGGTGTGAAATAGGTCGCATAACGCTCGGCAAGAGGACCTGCGGTGAAGTATTCAATCCATCCGCTGGAATCCATTAAGATCTTCACAACCGATCCTGTTTTTCGCGAATGGCTGCCTTAGACATGCCCTTTAGTGCCCCCTTTAGATTTTTAAGCGGCACTTCCGGCACCAGTGTAATGACTCCACCCTTTTCTACAACCTGCAAACGCTGCTGAGGACTGAGGTGAAGTTTTTCCCGCACGTCCTTGGGAATCACAATTTGAAATTTCGGTGAAATCGTGGTTGTGGCCATATCAAGTCTCCTTACCAATTCATGATCGATCATGTTATCGTCATACGATTTTTCAGTCAAGCGTGGGCCTTCTCCGAGGGCCAGAGGTTCGTAATAGGTAATCCCACTTTCCTCTGTCATTATGCCTGCGCTCTTCCCTCTCTAATGGAAATTTCTAAAAAATTCTCACCCATATGTTTCGACGCCTGCCGGCTGGCCCTGGGGAGGGACGCTCTTCGCATTTAGCGGACCTTGTTTGAGCCTTGCGAGTTGGTCCGCTCTTAAAAAAGTTAGCGGCCCTCCTCTGCAATGAGTCCAGACGGGGCGTCAATGGTTTTGGGTCCTTTTGCCGAAACAAAAGGACCTCGCCGTCCGGGGGCGAAACCCCGGCAACAATAATCGCAGAGAGACAACACGGTTGCCGTGATTGCGCGCCCGTCTTACCAGATAGCATTCGTATGGGCTACAGTATATTAAGGAAGGAAATATTGATTCCTCATTCCGAACCAGTGGGAAGAACCAGCAGGGTTATCGGTCCTACGTTATTCAGGGAGATATTGGATGTTTGCTCAACGATTAACCCTTGCGGGTATGGGGGCGGCGGCGACTCTAGTTGTGTGTCTGGCGCTGCCGGGAGTCATCTTGGCCCATAATGGACCACCAGAGAACAAACCGGGCCAGCCGATTCATGACATTCTCCCGCACATCGAAATCCCGAACAATAAGATATATGCCTCCACCGAACCTGACGCGATGGGGCAGTGTGGTGGATCAAAGATGAGGGGACAAAAATTCGCGGGTGCGAACCGGTTTGTCCCGGTCCTGTATGGCGTCGCGTTTTGTGACCGGGAAACGGGCCTCGTGTGGGAGACCTCCCCGTCGATGAAGGCCTTTAACTGGGCCGGAGCCATCAGCCATTGTACCACCCGCGAGGTGGGGGGACGAAAAGGCTGGGCATTGCCCATGCGGGAACAACTGGCGAGTCTGCTGGATATCAATTCGGTGCTGTGCCTAGGTGGGGGGCTCTGTTTGCCGGATGTCCATCCGTTTCAAAACGTGCAGTCGGCCAACTATTGGTCGGCGTCGACGACCGGGGGGACTCCCACGTTCGCCTGGCTCGTGAACTATTTCCTGGGCGGAGTATTCGTCATCAAGTTGGAGGGCAAAGGTCTCGCATGGTGTGTGCGGGATGGACAAAGCTCCGACGGGCAAGGACTAGCTGCGATTGTGGAACCCCACCATGACCATGAAGTGCTTGAAGTCATGTGGTAATTAGGCTTGAAAAGTATAGGGGACAGAGCCTCCCTTCCTCAAATTATAAAAAATTCTCTAATTTCTTGTTGGCTCTTCGCTCCTCCCTCTTTCATGGTCATCAATGAAAGTTTTGTCTCTATGGTCGGACGCCTGCAGGCTGGCGCATAGGAGGGACGCTCTTAGCATCTGGCGGGCCTTGTCTGAGCCTTGCGAGTTGGGCCGCCCTCTTCAGAGTTGGCGTCCCTCCTCTGCAAGGAGTCCAGACGGGGCGTCAATGGGTTTGGGGCCTTTTGCCGAAACAAAAGGACCTCGTCGCACGGGGACGAACCCCCGACATCTTCGAAGAGTGAGAATGTGGAAGGAGAAACAGGAAGACAAAGTAGATGCTGAATGTCACCCGATATTTTTATTTTTTTACAAAAATTCAACCTGGCCTTGCATTTCTTCTGCATCCAGGACCTGAGTTATCAATAGCAATCCCTGTATCATCTCGCCTATGGATATTCCTTGAGGTGCGTACACGATTCCACTATGGTTTTTGCCAGCCGCGTGGAAACGAAGGAAATCGTCATCTTGAGTGACGATTACTCTGTTATCACGTTGAGCCCGCGTAAAATGTTCCGCATCAGAAGCACTCAGCATGTCAGTTTCCTTCACAGCGAGGATGTCTACGCCACGCTGTCGTAATCCAAGTATAACCGCTTTGGCTATGTGCTCATCTGCATAAAACCGGATCTTTTGGCTCACCGAAGCTTTTCTTTCAGTTTCGAAGGAATCTCCTGTCGCAACATTGCAATAAAGGCCTTGTGCTCAGTGATATCCCGGTCAATTTCCTCCCTGCGATCAAAATAGTACGCCAACGCCGCATAGACATCTGCTAAGGTCAGCCCATATTCGCTCGCGATTTCATCTGCACTTTTACCAAAGCTCTCATGCCAAATCACCACATTCTGCACGGTAATGCGATGTCCGGCAATGCGTGGTTTTCCCCCCGCTATTTCAGGCGTGCACTCGATATGCTGATCCAACGTTCTGGTATTCATGAATATTCTCCCTCTGTCCGAAGTTGTAAATTTTGGCAATCTACCAGACTTCCTTATTGTAAGCTAGAATTGGGGTTAATAGGAAAAATTCCTCCCGTAAGGTCATGCCCATAGCAAAGCCCAAGACCCTGAGCCTCCTTAAAGCCGAGCCCATCTTCTCTTGTTTTCAAATAGATCTCGGCGGAAGCCCTGCAAGGTTCGTTTTAGTCCGACGCATGCCGGCTGACACGGGGGGGACGCTCTTCGCATCTGGGAGGCCTTGTTTGAGCCATGCGAGTTGGGCCGCCCTCTTCATATGTGGCGTCCCTCCGCTCCAATGAGGCCAGACGGGGCGTCAATGGTTTTGGCCACTTTTGCCGAAACAAAAGGACCTCGGCTGCCGGGACGAACCCAGGAATAGATCGGTCCTTCACGTGCTGTCCGAAAGGAAATTGCCCTAGGTCATTCCGTCCTCACGAAGGACGTGGCATGAGTTCCACAGTTTTTGAACGACAGCTGAGAGACTCATTTTGTGGTAGAGAGAAGGAAACCCATCGCGCGAATGCGCGGCTGTGTGAGAGAGATAAGCGAATCAAAACATCCGAGATGTAGATCGGTGACGCGGCGTGGGGATTTGGGTTATCGAGAAGCCAACTCGCGAGCATGAGTGATCTCGCGTTTGCCCACCGGACGAACCTGAAGAACCTCCAATGTCACGACTGCAGCGGTTTTCCCTTCCAGGGTGGTAAATTCCACCTCGTAGGCCTGCTTGTCCTGATAGACATGAACGATCGTTCCGACATCTCCCGCCACAAGGGCTTCAGAGGGAACGTCAACGGCTAAAACTACCCGGTCATGTTCTTTGATCATGGTCAAGACTCCTGTTCTCGTGGATAGGCCGTCACCAATCGAGGCCGATTTTCGCCCTTATCAACAATCCATATGGTCCGCACGATGACGGACTGACCCTTCGGTGTCAGTACCATACCATCATCGAACAGAGGAAAATATGGCTAGGTTTTTTCCGAACTATCACCTGCAGGTCAGCCAAGCGGTCCGGCGCTCAAATCAGCAGGCGGCCCATTGATTCGACGCCTGCCGGCTGGCCCCAAGGAGGGACGCTCCTAGCATTTAGCGGACCTTGTTTGAGCCCTGCGAGTTGGGCCGCCCTCTTCAGAGTTGGCGTCCCTCCTCTGCAATGAGGCCAGCCGGGGCGTGAATGGTTTTGGCCACTTTTGCCGAAACAAAAGTGGCTCGTCGCACGGGGACGAAACCCCGTATGTAAGGAACACAGTGGAAAGAGGAGTTAGACTGAAACTTCGACGTATTCGACTTGGCAACTGGGAGGTGGGAGAGGTTGGCCATCGGCCTGTATTCCTTCGAGATGGAATTCAATCGCTTCTCGTATGAGTGTTTCAGTTTCATCCAGGGTCGCCCCGGTTGCCACACACCCAGGTAAATCCGGCACATACGCCGCAAAGTTTGCAGGCGATTTTTCAATCACAATGGCATATCGCATACGGTCCCCCTACTTTTTCCAGCCGGTTTGTTCATTCACCCTTTTCCTCTATGCATCCCTGGCCTGGTGGCATGGCCGAGCAGTGCAGCCGGCACCGGAGAAAAGGCGGGCAGTGTTTGAGCGCAGCGAGTTTGCCCGCCGCCGGTGACGGTGAACCGCGGAGGACACCCGAAGGGCCATGCCACGGCCAAAATGGTTTTGGCTACTTTTGCCGAAACAAAAGTGCCTCGGCTGCCGGGCCGACACCCGGCGCATGATTTTTTTAAATTGAAAGTCGAGAAATTTATTTCTTCAAGACATCGCGCTGCGCCGCCTCAAACAACGCATTACATTCTTGCTCCAGAATCCCCCCAATAACTTTCGTATTCCGAAAAGGCGTCCGCCGTGCCACCTCCTCAGCCCGAATATCAATTTGCCGCCACCCATGTTGTTGGAGAAACGGAATCGACGTGCCAAAGTATACGTTGGCCATGCCGGCCCACTCGATCGCACTCTGACACATGGGACAGGGTTCAGCGGTCGTATACAAATCTAGGGTGGTCCAATCCACCGGTGCATGGGCCGCCGCACAACGATTGATGACATCGATTTCACCGTGAACGATAGGATTGCGGGAAGAACGGTTGTACCCTTTTGCGAGGACCTCTCCGGTTGCCTGTCGAACGATCACGGCCCCAAATGGATATTGGGGGACCTTTTGCGCCATGACAATGGCCAGGCGCATATAATCAGAGGGGCTCATGTTCATTTTTTTTCACGCTTACCAGAATTCCTCACATCGTTTGCCAGAGACAATGAAGGTGTTCAATCTAATGAGAGTCCATTTGGAGGTCTGCCCGTCTCTGGATCACACCTTACCCCTTCAGGCATAAACCCCTCATTAGGAAAATTCCCTCCATCGAAAATGACAGGAACGGATAAAATAGCGAGATCACGCAGGTTGGTAATGCAGCACGAGGAGTTGGCTGGAATTCAGGGGGAGCGTCGCGTAGGTTCGGCCGTCATTATCCACAAATTCCACTTCAAACATATCTGGTCCAAGGGATTCCACCACGGTCCCCACTTGTCCTCGCAGCAAGCTGCTCTCAGGAATATCCTGAGTCAAGGCGACCACATCCAGGACACAAATATCTTGAATCATGAGGTAATCTCCTTCCTATAGGATATAGCATGAGGCGAATCGTGGAAAGTCCTCATCACGGCGAACGATCCACAAGCTTCGAACAGTTACTGGCCCAGCGGGGCCGTGTACTGAAAAGTCTAGCGCATACCGTTTTCCATAGTCATCTGAACCGAGGAAAGTGGCTTCTTCCCTCTGTACGACTTCAAGTAGCCTTCGACGAACCTCTTCTGCCGAGGCGGCAGTCCATCCCAAGGCGCTCTGAAAGACACGGGCTTTGTGTTGACCTCGCGGATGTTCACGGCTGAGACAATAGTCGCGAAGCTTTCTGACATCCACAATAGCCCTGGCGGCATTAGAGAGTTTCATGGCAAAGGTCCATCTTACATTGCCTGGGGGTCATCAGTCTTCCAATTGACCCCTCTTTGTGTGCGTTCATCCACTACCCAATAGATTTCCTGGATGGTGTCCATGCCACGGCTTGAGGTTGGTAGAGGTACTTTTGGAAGCCGGTGAAGACTTTGCCGATATCCCCAGTTGTCCTGCGAACGATTACGGCTCCGAATAGATATTGGGGGACCTTCTGCGCCATGACGATTGCTAGGCGCATGTAATCTTCGGGGGTCATGGGCTGTTAAGTTTTCTTCATGGTTTTAGGAAAGACCACTGGTTCATTCTTTATTTTCTGAAAGGCATCTTCCCCCTTTTTTCGCTAGTTGGCAAATAATTACTCAACAAAAGGGTTGATCCCATTCCTTACACTATAGTTATTCTCGCAGGTCCTTGGCAGGAATTCATCCTCCCCTGTCTTGCTCGATATTTTTCAACGGGAAACCATCTGCTCTTCTCCATCAATCCATCCCTCTTCGTCATGCCCGACATTCGTTATTGGGTACCCATCTTTATCCTCTCAACCAATTAAGGCCGGAGAAAAACGAAAAGATAAAGTCTTTCCCACTCAAACCGGATGTTATCCAATAGAAATGGGGGAGGGGAGAAGGGGCTGAAGTAGAGGGGAAAAGGTGGGAGTGATGTGTGAATGGAAGCCCTGACCCTGTGGCGCGAACGGTGTTTCTTCTGTAGTTCGACGCCTGCCGGCTGGCCCAAGGGAGGGACGCTCTTATCCGCTAGCGGCCCTTGTGTGAGCCCTGCGAGTTGGGCCGCCCTCCTCCTTTATGATCCCCCGACCTTGTGACATGGCCGAGCCGTGCAACCGGCACCGGAAAAAAGGCGGGCAGTGTCTGAGCGCAGCGAGTTTGCCCGCCGCCGGTGCTGGTGAACCGCGCAGGGCACCCGAAGGGCCATGCCACGGTCAACATGGTTTTGGCCACTTTTGCCGAAACAAAAGTGGCTCGTCGTACGGGGGCGAAACCCCGGAATGCACTGAAAAAGGAAGAGGCGCCCCAAGAGATAATGGCACCGTGCAGAATGAGATTCTCAAAACCTCTGCGGCCTGGACGAACCCCGGCATCTAACTTAAAAGACAAGTTCAATCCATCTTCCCCTCCGTCATCCCCGCCGATCATCAGCCGGAATACACCTTTTCTTTTTGATCATTCGATCAGTTGGGGTAGTAATCGGCTTGGAGTCGATGGTGAGAGAGTATGAAGGGCGTTTATCAGACTCTCCATGAGCCATTTTCATTCAGTTTCATGGAGGGTCGAGCCGATGAATGAGAAGGAAAGGCCCCTCTTCTGGATGGAAGGCCCTCCTCGGCGATTGGCTTTGAATACCTTGTTTGGAACTGCAGACAATGCCAAAAACTTGGTCAATAGGAGATGTACCAATGGCTCACTCGACTTGCACCATGTCCTTCCTTCGCAATGATCTCCAGGTGACTCGATTATGGAACAGTCAATGTCCCGTGAAAAACTGTTCCACGGATATGGGCCGCCATAAAGCGCCGTTTCAAAAATATAAGGGAACCATGCGGTACCTGCCTTTTTGTCCTGAACACGGCATTCGAGTGCATAGCAATGGGTTTGTCTATCACAACGGGCAAGACCGAAATGCCCTCATTACGGCTACCAAGAGAAATTTATTATTTCACAGTGACTATTACATTCAAAATTTTCTTAAAAACGGGAATAAATTGGAGTCCGGGCGGTTATGTTATGAAAACAGCGAAGACGCCCTCACCTACAATGTGTTTACGGAGTTGCTCGCTAATGGGGAAGCCCTGCAGAGGCTCGTCAGTCATTTCTTGCGGAGAAAAGTTGAGGAAGAAGTGGAGCTCTATTTGTGGGGAGGAAAGATCGACCTGAAGCATCAGACCTTTAGCAAGTATCCCCCTTTGGAAGAAGTTCGCCGTCAATTAGAGGGAGATATGAAACGATTCGGGACGGAGCCGGATATTATGTTGATCGTCCCGCAAAAGGCGGTCATCTGTATCGAGGCCAAATTCGGGAGTAAAAACTCGTTGGCCATGGACAAAGAAGAGAGCGAGGGGGATAAACCAAAGAAAAAAGAAAAGCTGATCCAACGGTATTGCACCAACAATACGATCATCGACGCCAGTCACATCATCGACCTTGAGAACCTCCCACCCCTGTTCTATGAGCAATTATTTCGAAATATGATCTTTGCGGCTTCTATGGCCAAACTGGAAGGTGATGCGGAGTGGCATGTGGTGAACCTCCGGAACCAACATGTCATGAATGTGAAAAGAGGGAGGCCGGAGAGCCATCCCGTGATGCGAAATATGCGATCCCTTTTACAGCCCCAGTATAAGAAACATTTTTCTCATATGACGTGGGAAGAACTCTTTCAATTGACCATCAAAGGGCAGGATGCCTTCGCCAATTTAACCTGGTATCTGAAAAATAAAAGTTTAGGCTGTGCCCGGGCCTTTAATATTGTATAAAGACTTGTCGTGGAAAATGTTGTTTTGGAGAGGGAGAACCTCCAAATCAATGCCGCCCTAGAAAAGGTAGAAATTCATGAGCAAGCGGGAAATTCCGATGATGATGAAGTATTGGGAAAAGGTAGGCGGCACCTTAATTGAAGAGTTCCCTGCAGTCCGGCAGGCGAATGGAAACGGTCCGCGACGATTAGACGCCGTCATTTTGCCAAATGGACCAAAAATAAAAGCAAGCTGGCGGGATGTCATCCTCAAGGGGCAAGACGTCATTGTGGTGCAAGCCAAGGCGAATCGACGGGGAATGTATCTGATGGGGCAGACATTGTTTTCTGCTGAGCTGATGCAACAATTCGAACCGGCGTCTATCCGGTCTGTCGCGCTTTGCGCAAAGGATGACTCCATTATGCGACCGTTGTTAGAGAGTTTCAACGGAATGGAAGTTGTCGTGATAGAAGAGATGGGCTAAACGAGAATGAATCTGGCGAGTGGGTTCCTTAAGGAATGGAGAATGTGTCATTACCAATTTGGGGTCTAGAGGCAAGTTGTCGTTATTGTTAGAAACGCGCTCTATCAGTTTCCCAAGATTGCTGCCTGGCTGGCTTAATATCCCCAATGTTGATGGCGAACCGGGAGGCGGTTGAGCTGGTCCCGATAGAACTGCCACTTGGGCATAAATCGGTCCATGAGTGAGACAAAACGAGCGTTGTGCGTCGATTCAAGTAAGTGAACCATTTCGTGAACCACGATGTATTCAAGGCATTCCTGGGGTTTCTTGGCGAGATCGGAGTTGAGGCGAATACTGCGCGCAACCGGGTTGCAGCTACCCCATTTGGTCTTCATGCGCTGTACAAAAAACTGCTTCACCTTCACGCCGATGAGCGGTTCCCATTTTGCGATCAAAGGCGCCACGGCTTGCTTGAGCTGGGCGCGATACCAATCCTCTATGATGGTTTGCCTCTTGTGCGCATCGGTGTCCGGGCGAACGCGCAGACGCATCCGGTTGTGCGTCAATTCGACGGACGGTGATTGGTCCCTCTCGTTGACCGTTAGCAGGTAGCGCGTTCCCCACACATAATGACTTTCACGGTTGAGATACTCGCGTGGAGTTTCACGGGCTTGTTCACACATCTTGTGCTGCTGGCTCTTGATCCAGCCGAGCTTGGTAATAGCAAAGACGCGGATGGTGTCGAGGTCCATTCGGAGCGGCGCGGAGATTCGCACGTGGCCCGTTGGAGGGTTGACGCTCAGGTGGATGTTCCTGATGCCCTTCTTTACCACATCCACGGTGATGTCTCCCAGGGTAATCTGCGAGACCATCAGTATTCCTTCTGCTGCTTGATGATAAGAAAAATGCGTTCGACCTCGACCTCGTTCTGCAAGATGCCATACAAGGCCGCTTTAATGACCCGCTCGCGGGCTTGCACACCTCGCCAGCCATCGGGTCTGGTGCGCTTGACGGTGTCATCGATCTTGATTGCCAGTTCCAGCACAGCATCGTGTGGTGTGTTCCCATAGGAAGGGGAGGTCTCAGCGGCGTTCGCATTGCCGGCAGCCCCCCGCCTGAGGTTGTTGTAGAGTGCGCGGCATCCCGGCGTATTCAATTGCACAGGCAGATCCTCCGCCTGCCCGGCCTCCACTTTTTTCGCCAACTCGGCGATGCGCTTCAGATACTCTTCATATTCGATGGCCTTCGACCTGCGTGCTGCAATGATCTCATTCAGCAATGCGGACATCTTATCGTAATATGCCGGATCGCTCAGGTGCTCTTTAATGATTTTACGGCGGACGTTGTTCTCAATGGTCTCGGCAATGGCGTTTTTGTTGCCCTTCAATCCGCCAAGCTGAGTAGCGATGGCATTCGCAATCCCGGTCTTGACTATCAGCTCCAACAGACCCATGTTGTCGAAGGGAGAAATCTTCCTGGGTTCATCGGCTTCAATATAGGTATCCAGGAGGTGGCGCATGTCCGCCTCGTAGGCTTTCAAGTCCAGGCTTTCCCCGCTGGCCTTGCGAATGATTTCCCGCACATTCAGGTAATGGTCAAGCTGTTGCTTGATGCGGCTGATGTCGGCCTCACTATATCCGGCGGCCTCCAGTTCGTCGGCGATATTCGCATAGGCGCGCACCAGCGCCACGGTCCCCTTATAGAGCGCGGCGCGTTGCGGTTCCCGTTCTTGCAGGTCGGCTGGAATTTCCGTGTTGCCGCAAAAGTAGTGGATGTGCTCCAGCTCACCCTTCGGCGGTTCCACCGGCTCGCACAGCAGGCCAAGGGCTTCCAGCGCCTGGTCGAGCCGTTCCCTCCCTTTCTTGAGTCGATCCTGCAACAGCACCTCGGGATCGGCACCCCCCGCGCTGTGATCCAACTCTGAGGTATAGACGGCGATGGCGTTCTCTACTTTCTTAAACAGGTCCTTGTAATCTACGATGTAACCGAAATCCTTGTCCTCGCCATCCAGCCGGTTAACACGGCAGATGGCCTGGAACAGGCCATGGTCCTGCATGGACTTGTCGATGTAGAGATAGGTGCAGGGTGGGGCATCAAAGCCAGTGAGCAGCTTGTCTACCACGACGAGCAGCTTCATATTCGCAGGTTCCTTCGTAAACAATGCTTTGGCCCAGTCCTCATAGGTCTCCGTCTTAGTCATGCCAGGCTTTGCTTCAATCTCTTCCAGCAACTCAGAGTAGATGTTGAAAATGAACTGCTTGTCCGTCTCTGTGTTCGCCCCAGTTTCCTCCAGCGTCACATCCTTGGCCAAGGGATTGTAGGAGGTCACCACCGCGCATTTGCCCTTGAAGGGAGTCTTTTGAAATAGGCTGAAATATTTGCACGCCTCGTAAATACTAGAGGCGACCAGGATGGCGTTGCCACGTTCGCTGGAAAGGCGCGGCTTCACACTGAAGTCGAACACAATGTCGCTTATCACCCGATCCATGCGCGACTTGGAGCTGAGCACGTTCTGCATCGTTCCCCACTTCTGCTTCAGCTCAGCCTTCTGCCAGTCGTTGAGGCCCTTGGTCTTGGCCTCGAACCACGCGTCAATCTTGTCTACGGAGCCGAGGCGCTGATCGATGTCCCGCGCCTCATAGACGAGATCCAACACGACCCCATCTTCAACGCCCTCGCTGAATTTGTAGGTGTGGATGTAGCCACCAAAGACTTCAAGACTCGTCTGTTTATCCTCCTTAAGCAGGGGCGTACCGGTGAACCCGATGAAGACAGCGTTGGGCATGAGGGCTTTCATGGTCTTGTGCAACCTGCCGCTCTGCGTGCGATGACACTCGTCAACGAAGACAAATACCTCGCCAACGGCATGTGATGGCTGAGACTTCAGTTCTTCGATGAATTGTTTGAATTCCTCATCCGTCTTCTTGCCCTTCTTGCCAAACTTATGCACCAGCGAACAGAGCAGTCGCGGTGTGGCCTGACTGAGCTGCTGCATGAGATCACGGCCGCTGCTGGTGCGCTTGATTGCCTCGCCCGATTCGGTAAACACCCGTTCGATCTGTTTGTCCAGTTCGTCCCGATCGGTGAGGATAGCGACGCGGGCGTGGGGATTGTTCTCCAGTATCCACTTCGCGAGCAGAACCATCACGATGCTCTTGCCGCTGCCCTGCGTGTGCCAGATGATGCCGTCCTTCTTCTGACGCACATGCTGCTGCGCCGCCTTGACGCCGAAATACTGATGTGCACGTGGCAGTTTCTTTATGCCACCGTCGAAGAGCACGAAGTCATGCATTAACTCGAGAAGGCGATCCTTGCGGCACATTTTAAGCAGGTACTTGTCTAACTTGAAGCGGGTATTGTCCTCCTCCTCCTCCTCCTTCCACTTCAGGAAGTATTTCTCCGGCGTTCCGATGGTGCCGTATTGTAGCCCCTCGGAGTCGTTACCGGCGAAGATGAACTGCAACGTGCTAAAGAACCACCCATTAAATTCGAGTTGCTGGTTAGATAGGCTTTGGCGGATGCCGTCGCCAATTGACACGCGGCTGTTCTTCAGCTCCAGCAAGCCAATAGCGATGCCGTTGACATACAGCACAATATCGGGTCGCCGTTCGTGGTTACCCTTGAGCGTCACTTCCTCCGCAATGGCAAAAACATTCTGCTCCGGGCGCTTCCAGTTGATGAGCTGAACCGTATCCGTCACTTTGCCTGCTTCGATCTTCACCGGCACGCCATAGCGCAGCAGGTTGTAAACCTTCTGATTATTGCCATAGAGGCCACGGCTGTGGTTATCCGCTTCAGTGCGTAGATCGTAGCTGGCCTTGCTGATCTGTGCCGGGGTATAGCCACTTTTGGTCAGGTAGTCGGTGAGTAACCCTTCCTCAATGTTGCTATTGCCCTCGCGGTCGGTCCAGTCGTCCAGATAGCGATAGTGCAACTCATCACGGAACAAGGCAATGATCCGGTTCTGCGTGGCGCGTTCGGTTTGACCAATTTCGCTCAATTCAGTGCCTCCTCAGCCAAGACCTCCGCATGCACATACTTTTGAAACTCAGAGACCGAAGTGAAACAGCGATAACCCGCCTGGCTGGCGATAGCAATCGTCTCCGCGCCTTCGTTCAAGAGCACGGCAACCGGCTGGCTGAGTTCCTCCTGAATGCCGTTGGGCCAAGCCAAGTCAAGCAACGCTTTTTGCTCGCCTGTGGCCGGGTCGGCGAAGTCATAGGCCAAGGCGCCAGGCGGCAGACTCTGGCCCTCCATCCAATCGTTCAATGCTTTGAGCTGAGCGTCCTCCTCTTCGCTGCTAGTCCCTACGCCAACACCCACGATCGTTGGGACGGCCGCCGTTGGACCCTTCAACCATCGACTGTTACCGTGCAATAATTCCTCCATTCGCCGGTTGACTTCCAGCGCAAGCAATTCCTTTCGGGCCTCCAAGAATTCTCGAAAGCACTCGATCTTCCAGAGCGCCCTGTCCATCGGAATCCATTGCGATGCCAAGGCGCCCGGATGGTTCTTCTCCACTTCAAGGTAGTATTCCTCTGGCAGGCGATCCCTGATGTCGAGGTTTGTGTCTTTGGTGAGAAAGCAGAAATTCGCAAGCGCATTGACCTCAGGCTTCTTAAACTTTCGCTTATAAAGCTGCGCTTTGGGGAAAATGTGATGCACTTCAAGACGACTCATTTTTCCAAGGAGGTTGGCTTTTAAGGGCAAACCTGTGCCCCAGTCGCGCGCCTCCCCCATGCGGGTGAGTAGGTAGAGAACGGGATAGAATCGTGCGCCGAGGCTCCAACCGGTAAAGTTCCCCGGCTCTACACGCAGCCCGCCATGCCAGAGGCGTAATTGTTCCAACAGCTTGTCCAGTCCGCCATCTGCACCTTCGAGGGCCGCCAGGTCCTGATCGATGAAGGATTCCGTGGAGCCGGAGAAACGTCCCCACATCCCAGCCTGCACGAACCAGAACAGAAGCTTGTCGCGCTCCTTCTCGTTCATCGTTCCAGTGCGTTGGTCGAGGTAGCGCACCATCACTGGAACCCCGAACCGGCCGAAAAACACTTGGTCATGGTCCAGCCCCAGCCTCCCGCTGATCAGATTCAAACTGGTGTCGATGTGTTTGACCGCGCGCTTCAGACCATCCTGAATTTCCTCTGCCGTTTTCTCATGCAGAAACTGGAACTTCGCCTCACCGGTTAGCGCCGTGTTTACCGAGCGCAACAGCCAGTCAAGGTTGAAGTGGTAATCGGCCTTGCCCCACTCTTTGAGCTTGGCCTTCATGGTGTCGCGAGCCTCCGGCCAATCGGCACAGATTTTTGCCAGCGCCAGGTCGCCCTTGGAGAGTTTGGTACCGCCGCTGTTGACCCGGTTGAAGATGTCCACCACCACATCCAGCGTCTTATCAGCCCCGGAGACTTCCTCGATATGAAGGTCAATTTCGGTCACACCGAGCAGACCACTCAGCCGCGCCACGTAATCGCCCACCTTAGGGGCCAGCGCCGCCTGCGTACTCAGCCGCGTAACGAACTCGCCAAGCCCGGCCGTCCCCTTCTTCATGAGTGCAGTGACGTCAATCCAAAGCGGGTCATCCTGCATCTTCAAAGGCTGGTAGAAGGCGAAGGTCTCCGTTTCCAGATGAAAGCGCAGACCAGTGAAGGCTTGCGTGTTGCCGTCAAAGAACTTGGGCGGCTTGCCTCGAACCACTCCGTAGAGCGAGGTCATACGTTGCTGCCCGTCGAGCAGAAGCTTCACGACCCCGGCGGCCAAAGGGCCATCGCCACGGTGCGCGGCGGTCTTGGATTCGGTAGCCCACACCAGTAAACCACCCACGGGATGCCGGCGGTAGAGCGAATTAAAGAATCCGCGCACCTGATCGCGGTTCCAAACATATCCGCGCTGGAACTCGGGCAGAGCCATGTGCCCGCTATCGATGTGGTCAAGGACGGTCGAGATTTTCATATCAGTTGAGTCCTTTCAGTTAAGAGTTCTTGCATCATGTCCTGTTGGAGCTGGGAAGCCTTGTCTCCTTAGTCTCCAGCGAGTCGATGCTACAGTTCTGCTTGGTGCGTTCGCGTTGACCGATGATGATCAACGGTTAGTCCCTCATGCTTTATCGTTCAATAAGGGCTCTGATCCGTGCGTTCGACCAATGGCCAGCCTCCGCATACACGTACTCGCGGGTAAGGTAATCGACTATGTCGTCATCCATTTCTGGGTCAGCCTCACGGTCCGCGGATTCCTCATAGGCCCAATCCCAACCGGCATCAGTCTGCAACCAAATCGCCTCACGCTCGTGCTTCAGCAACTTAACGATGTGTCCTTCCACGATATGTCGTACGGTCTCGTCGTAGGCGTCCCAGGAAAAGGACGCCTCAATCTGCACTTGTACGCAAATCTCGTCCCAGGATGTTTTCAGATCGGAGTCATCGCCAGCCAACGTCTCGGACATCATTTGCAATACTGAGATAACCTTTCGGGTGATACGCCGAGCCGCTTGCTCTGCGACCGCCCGTACTATGGCTGACTCACTTATTGAATCGGTCATATTAATCGAATTCTTCCGGTGAGGAGTTCCTGCATCATGCCCTGCCAGAGCTGGAAGAAATTGGCCAGTTTAGCTTCCAGTCCGGTGACGACGTGGTTCCGCATGGCGGGGTTGGGCTGGTTGATGATGCTCATTGATTAACCTAAACTGATCTTTCCTTGAACGATTTTCGCCAATTCTTCAATTTTTCAAGGTCTTGGCGAAGTTCTGGTTCATCAGGTAAAAATGTCGGTATTTCCTGCGATTGACTGTGCTCATAGCACGAATATTTAGTCATCAAACCGTCAATAATCGCGCAGTCATCGTTGGTGATTTTCGGAAGCTGCGTAATACGATTATCGGTTGTGACGCTACGTCGATGGCGCTTGACCACTTGATTTAAAAGATCATCTTCAACAGTGCGCTCAAGAAGTTTCCGAAATTCCGTACAGATAGCCTGCGCATGGATTTTGTAACTTTCTGAATCTTTGGCGTTAAAGAATTTCTTGGCCTCATCCAGGCGAGTGACAAGGATGTTGTTGGCCTTAGTGGTATTGGCATTCCAAACGCCCTCTTTGGCGGGATGCCCAGCCGAGCCGGCAAATGCTTCGATGCACAGCTGAGTAAGATGTTCTTTCCTCCACTCCTCGCCGCACTTCTTTGCGGCGTCTTCCATGGCACCGTATAAAGAAAGGCGGTGTGTGAAAACAATCACCTGGCGGTCTTTGGCTAACATGGCAAGCCGCATTGCTACCTCCCACTCGAAATCATGGTCCAGAGAAGATATTGGATCGTCAAACACAAAGGGAGCATGGTGGTGTTTTCCGGACACGTCCGCTAGAAATGCTGCGAGTGCGACCACGCGCCGTTCTCCATCGCTTAACACCGAGCCTGGGGTTTCACGGTGTGACGTCACGCCCCGCAGTCTAACCCGATGCTTAACTTTTCCCCGTTCGGTGCGTGTCTTGACCAGTTCAACTTTGATTCGAGCCGCACCAAGTGTTCTTAGCTCTGCATTGAAGCGCTCTACATAGGCTTTGGTGATGGTCTTTTCTGAAATGTCGCCGGCCTTTAATGATATTTCTCTGGAATTCGCACGTTTTTTCCATTCTTCAAAGGTACTGAATTTACCAAGCCGATCTATCTCGTCTCGAATGGCCGTCGCCTGTTGGCTGGTAAACCTTTTCGCCTCCAATTCAACCTTCTGATTAAGAGCCTTCTCTCGATCGAACAGCCTTGCATCCGTCTCATGTTGCACCGCCTCTGCTTCAAGTGCTTGAGACATAGTACTTAGAACGTCCACAAGCTCAGTTGCCGCAGCAAGAGCATCGATAGCATCACTAGACTCCGATTTCTTGTAGTTATTACACACGACCTGGATGCCCTGCCAGAATCCCTTCAGTTTATCCAACCAATCTTCCTCTTTCAGCCAGGCCGCCTGGCAACTTGTGCGGATTTCTTCTTCTGAAGGCCTGCTGGGCAACGATTCTATAGCTTTTAGATAGGTCTCTTCTGCCACCCTGGCATCGGCTTCTATTTTGCCTTGAACAAAGGCTTCAAATTCCATCATTCTCTGTTTGGCCTCGACATCAAGCGGCTGGTGGCAGAGGACGCACCGTGCATCGTCCCCAGTGTATGGGAACTCCTGCCCGGGGTATGCTTGACCGGTAGAATAGACCTTGGCTGCTTCCCAGAGTGCAATCCAGGTATCTGTACCGATACCCTCTAATTTGCCAGACGCCGTATTAGCTTTTGCGGCTTCAATAGCCCGTCTCCGATGATCCTCTGCGGTTTTTCTCAACTCCTGCAGTTGTATGAACGCCTGTTTGCTAACCGCTGACGAAGCAATGCTTAATTCCGTAGCTATTTGGTCTAATTGCTTTTTTCTGGCTCGCTTCTGTTTGGCCAACGAACCAGGATCTTCGCTCTTCAGGCGTTCGGCTAGCTGATCGAGCGTTGCTTGATCGCACTCACTCCATTCAAGAATATTTTTGAGGCTGGCTTCAGTTTGTCCTGGCTTTAAAGCTTGATACGTTTCACCGGCAGGTGTTTTGGTATATTCGGGCGGCAAGATAGGCTGTTTGTTAACAAGCTGATCTTGTTCTGACTGTAGTAGGGCTTTGATTTTGTCCACTGTCTGCGCGAGTTCTTCAAACAAGGCGACCTCTGGAGGGGAATACGACACTTCGGATTCCTCGCTGAGATAGAAACCTGCAGCATCTCCATCAAAAATATCGACTTGCTCAAGGCCTGGAATAGGAGAACTGTTTGCCACCCACTTGATCGGCGGGCTAATACCGTTCGGGGTGAATGTGATTTCACACTGTCGGAGAGGGGGTGGCTCTTGAAATACATTTGGCTTTAAATCTATTGCACGGGGTTTGCCGCAAGCCTTTTTGAGGATTCGTGTATAGCTGGACTTTCCAGATCCATTAGGGCCATAAATGACGGTAAGGTTCCCTAAGCCGAAGTCGAGTGGCTTGTGTGGCGATAGATTTTCAATGCCGCGAACATCTCCAATTGAACCCAGTCTGAGAGCACATGAGGAAGAAGGTTCCGTTGCAAGGCCGGGGAAAGCGCGATGCGTCGTCTTCTCTTGAGCGTCGAGTATCTTCAGACGCTCAGAGAGACGCCTAATAGTTTTATCATGGAGTTCCCCATGCTCCAGCAATTGCTCGGCTGCTTCCTGCAACCAATCCGGCTGCGAGTGAAGCCACTGAACAATATCTGTTTGCACATCAGTCTTCGTCATCTCTTTTCTCATTGATTAGACGAATTCTTCCGGTGAGGAGTTCCTGCATCATGCCCTGTTTGAGCTGGCGTGTTTTGGTTAGCTTGGTTTCCAGCGCGGCGATTTCGGCGTCCATATCGCTCAGGATGGCGGCGATGGCTTCTTGTTCGGCTTTGGTTGGCGGGTGGGCCACCTCGAGCTTCAGAAGTTTCGAGACAGTTAGAACAGGCTGCGCAGATGATTCGGAATAGTGGTTGAGTTGCATTTCCCCCAACACGAAGGTAAGCCAACGGGTGTCCGTTCGTGCGGAGGCCGTCACAACAATTGCGTGCTCCGATGCGAAAAACTTTCCTTCTACGCCCAATACATTTCCGCACAGCGCCCCAACACGTCCGATCAGCGCATAGTGTCCGTCGTGCGTGAAGCGCGTAGTAAAACCTCGCAGACCATTGCCACCGAAACAAGGGTACTCGGAGAACTGATCTATGCTTGGGCTCGTTATTCCCTCACCACTTTTCATGGAGCAGGTTGCTGCGAGTTTTGTGACATTCCAATCTTCCGGAATCACCCCCACCTCGGTTTGCTTGTAGCCTGGTTTGATTTCAAAGCCCGGCAGGCGCTTTTTGCCGGTGAGGAGTTCCTGCATGGCGCCTTGTTTGAGGTGGCGTTTTTTGGTGAGGAGTTGCTCCAGGGATTCGATGAGGGCATCCGCATCGCTCAACGCCTCGGCGATGGCTTTTTGTTCCTCTTTGGTGGGGGGAAGTGGAAGGGGAAACTTGCGGAGAGTCGCGATCGAGAATTCGAGTCGCGTGGTTCCCACTACGGACCGCATAATCCTTTCTTGAGTGGCTTCTGCCTCAAGCTGATGGGCGATGTATTCAGCGCTCGTATCTTCGCCGATTCGCAACCTCGCCAATTCGCGACTGATGTTTCCCTTAAATCCGTTTGGAACAATGCCGACTCGCCCAATTGTTCCTTTGATTGAGATAAGAACGTCTCCACCTCTTGGTCTGCTCCTCGCGTAAGGTTGTTCGAGGCTGGTGGCGGTTCGATGGAGTGGCGCATGCGCAATCTCCTTCACAAATTTAATCGCCACAATCGGAACGCCGCTTTCTGTGTGCTGTCCTACTTGGACGACGCCGTAACAAATCGGTGCTGTCGGCTCCACTAAGTTAGCAACCGCTTCCGTATGCCATTCCTCCGGAATCACTCCCACCTCGGTCTGCTTGTAGCCGGGCGGGATTAATGGAGAATTGATAATGGAAAGTTGAGAATTATTATCCTCTTTCATTTTCCATTCACCACTTTCAACTCTCCATTCAGCGAAAATCCCATTTTCGCTAAATGGCGGTTCACTTTGTCCTCAAGTTCGGCGACCGTGCGGACCTGCTGCGGCATGGGGATTTCGTAGCGTTCGGCCAATTCCTTGACCCGCTGGGTAAGGGCCTGGCTGATGCGATCCATCTCACCATGGATGTCGCGGTCCAGCGCGGCGAGCCATTTGTCATCCACCACCAGCGTCTGGATCTCGGCCTCGGTGAGCTTGGGATATTGGGCGTAGGCCTTGGCATCCAGCGCGGCCTCAGCCTCCTTGATCTTTCGTTTGAGTTCCGTCTCGCGGCTGTTGAGATCAAGCCATTCGTTGAGAATGTCGCCTTCGCCGTCGGCTAATTGAGAGTTGAGAATTGAAAATGGAGAATGCTCCGCACCTTTCTCTTTCGTTTTCAATTCTCCATTCTCCATTTTCAATTCCTTCAGTCGCGCCACGACTGACGCCTTATTCACCTTTTCCAGCTCGGAGAAGGCGCCGTCCTCGCCACCGTGTTCTTCTTCCAGCTCGGTAATTTGCGCCGTGACGCTTTCCAGTTCGACCGTGAGCTGGTCAATGGCTTCCTGTTCCTTGGCGAAGTAGCGGGCGACGATGAGGGTCTTGGGGATGAGGTCGCAGGTCCAGCCCTTGTCCTTCTCCTTGCCTTTCTTATCCTTCTCGATGATGCGAGTGGTTTCGGTCTTCCAGCCGTCGGCGGCAATGAAGTAGCAGTCGTCCTGCATCGTCTCGGCCCAATAGTCCATGAGATGTTGATAGACGTCGTAGTGGCTGATGAGGGGTTTGCCGGTGTAGTGGGCAAGCAGGTCTTCGGAGAGGCCGACGATGACTTCCTTCGGATGGCAGCCAGCCTTCAACGCCTTCAGCGTCTTGGCGCTTTTGTCCCGCCACGCGGCGAAGTGGGCGTTCATGCCGGTGATAAAGGTGGCGAACTCCGGGTGCTCATAAATCGTGGACCTCAATTGAGAAGGGATAATGGATAATTGAGAATAATTGGGGCGGAGGGGTTGGAAGAGGGCGGCTTTGAGGTTGGGGCAGATGGACCAATACTTTTCCATTGCCTCGATGTCATGGTTGGGGATGCCGCCGTTCAGGTGGCCTTCGATGTCCTGGAGGTCTTCCGGCTCTTGGCTATCAATGTAGCGTGGGAGGTTGAGGTTGAATTCGTTTTTTTCGATTTCCTCAAAGGAGACCATGCGGGCGTATTTGGGGACCTCGAGGCGCTTGTTGAAGACATCCACAATCTTATGGATGTCTTGAGAGCGGAGGCGGTTTTTTGGGCCGTCCTTCATGAAGCCTGCGCTGGCGTCAATCATAAAGACGCCTTTGCGAGCATGGGCGTCCTGTTTGTCGACGACGACGATGCATGCGGGGATGCCGGTGCCGAAGAAGAGGTTGGCAGGCAGGCCGATGATGCCCTTGAGGTAGCCCTTGCGGATGAGGTTCTTGCGAATGTCGGCCTCGGCGTTGCCGCGGAACAGGACGCCATGGGGCAGAATGCATGCGCCTTTACCCGTGCTTCTTAGCGAGCGGACGATATGCAGCAGGTAGGCATAGTCCCCCTGCTTGCCGGGTGGTGTGCCGAAGGGCTGGAAGCGCTCGAAGGGGTCGTTGAGCGGGTCGATGCCGGTGCTCCAGCGCTTGTCGGAAAACGGCGGATTGGCGACGACATAGTCGAAGGTCTTGAGCGTATCGCCGCCGTCCATAAACTTGGGATCGGCCAGCGTGTTGCCCTGCGCGATGAGCGCCGTGGGGTTGTTGTGCAGGATCATGTTCATCCGGGCAAGGCCGCTGGTGGCGGCGTCCTTTTCCTGGCCGTAGAGCGTGACGGTCGTACCGGCTTCGTCGCCCACCTTCAGGAGCAGCGAGCCTGAACCGCAGGTGGGGTCATAGACGGTGGTGGCGCTGGTCGTCTTGGCCTCATGGATGCCGATGATCTGCGCGATGATGCGGCTGACTTCAGCCGGAGTGTAAAACTGCCCTTTGCTCTTGCCACTCTGCGTGGCGAAGTGGCGCATGAGGTATTCATAGGCATCGCCCAGAATGTCGTCGCCCTCGGCGCGGTTCTTTGAGAAATCGAGTGCCTTGTTTTCGAAGATGGCGATGAGGTTGGTGAGCCGCTCCACCATCTCCTTGCCGCTGCCGAGTTTTTCCGCGCTATTGAAGTCCGGCATGTCGGACAGCTTGTTGGCATTGGCCAGTGGGGCGATGATCTTCTTGTTGATCTGGTCGCCGATGTCGGATTTGCCCTTGAGGGCGACCATGTCCTTGAAGGATGCGCCTTCGGGGATGGCGATGGGGGCATAGGGGATGCCGGCGTATTTGTCGCTGACATACTTGATGAACAGGAGGACGAGGACGTAATCCTTATATTGGCTGGCATCCATGCCGCCGCGAAGTTCATCGCAGCTTTGCCAGATCGAGGAGTAAAGTTCGGATTTTTTGAGGGCCATGTGTCAGTTGCCTTTTGTTCGATGGTTCCCGGATGACTGCGTTCCGGCAGCCGACCGGGGCAGGAGGAGGTGATGAAGAAACAGGCCTCGTACCACATCCATCTGTTGATTGTGCGTTTTGGTTGTTTCTTTTCTACGATGCCTCAGCACTCTTTTCCATAGCGCCATATTGTTGAGGTCTATTAAGGATGGTTTTGACAACAGTAGCTGTGCGGCAGTCACCGCATATGCTTTGTTGTCTGCGGATTTCGTGTAATTCCCCGTTGGTATGCCCTTTACTAAACCTGATTCACACAGTCCGAGGTAAGCATCCCGTGGACATGATTTTGTCTGAGAAGATGTGCCTTTCCCAAACAGGGCGGTGGTGGATAGATTCCAGGCATTAAAAGGACTGCTTGCTTGGCCCTTGGTATATAAATTGGTTGCTCTAACTGCGGCTACACCATAATTCCCCATATCATTACCTCACATTTACTCCGTGTTTTGCAGTTGGTACGAAACGGAGCCTGTCATTTACTTGGGAAGATTTGTAGAAGGCTGTTGGCATAAACCTGCTTGGGGGTAGTTCAGGTAGTATCCAAAGGGTTTGGCGTGCTGGAGCAAAGTTGATTTCTGGAAATGTACCTCAGCCATCCATTTAAGTACAGAAAAAACTTTTGAATTGGCGGCTTTAGGTTTGTTTAACAAAAATGGGGGGAATCTTTTTTGAATTAAATTTAGAGGAAATTATTTCTCACAAGATCCTCTGTCTTCTGCAGAATCGCGGATGGGATTTAAAAAATTGTGGGAGTGAAGCTTTTCAACTTCTGCCGCGAAATTTCGTGGGGGATTGGCCTAGATTATGAGAACTAGGATTGAGGAATTTCTTTGGAAAATACGGGGATCTGGGGATTGGTTAATTTATATGAAGGAGGCGGCATTGAGATTTCAAGGGTGGGGTGTCGGGTCTCGGCCCGACAGCCGAGCCACTTTTGTTTCGGCAAAAGTGGCCAAAACCATTTTCACCCAGGTCGGCCACATTACATTGTGCTGACGCAGGTCCACGGAGGGCGGCCCAACTCGCAAGGCTCACACAAGGGCCGCCTATTGATATGTGCGTCAGCCCGGTTAGCCGACCTGAAGGTGGGGAGGAGACTGTGAAGATGGATGCCCGATGATGGATGTCGGAGATGATTTGAATGTTTGATGGATGACGGGGTCTCGCCCCCGTACGGCGAGGTCCTTTTGTTTCGGCAAAAGGACCCAAAACCATTGACGCCCCGTCTGGCCGCATTGGAGGGGAGGGACGCTAATCTGAGAAGAGCGGCCCAACTCGCTCCGCTCAAACACGGTCCGCTAAATTCTAAGAGCGACCCTCCCTGGGGCCAGCCGGCAGGCGTCGGAACAAAATTAAAGCGTACTGAGGCAAACCCACGGAGGGCTGGCCAACTCGCGGAGCTTGTCCTGAGCCAACGCCGAAGGGCTCAAACACTGCCCGCCTTTTTCCCGGTGCCGGTTGCACTGCTCGGCCATGCCACCAGGCCAGGGGATCAGTGAGGGGAAGCGAACCAACTCGCTCCGCTCAAACAGGGTCCGCCAGCTGAGAAGAGCGTCCCTCCTGGGGGCCAGCCGGCAGGCTTCGATCAACGGTCCCCTTGTTTATTAGCACGTCGGTCTGGTTGGCCTACCTGAAGGTGTTTGAAAACGGGAACCTCCTCCTATTTTTCTGTTGTCCGATGAGCAATTCCTGAGTGTGCCATCAGGCCAGGGGAGGCTAAGGGGGAGGGGTGAATCAACTCGCCGGGCTCACACAAGGTCCGCTCGATGCTAAGAGCGTCCCTCCTTGGGGCCAGCCGGCAGGCGTCCAACTATAGAAGACGAACCGTCCAGGAACTTCCATGAAAGAGAGAAGACGACAGACATTACGGAGTGGAGAAGATGGATGGCTGAGGACGAATGGTGGAGATGATGGAGAGAGACCAATCGGAGGGAGGGTCACGAACAGATGTTTCACGCGAGGGTGGTGACTTCGACTTGCAGCCGCTTTTGTTTGGCCTCATTGACAATCACTTCTAAACGGGCCGCAATATCATCTTGAATCCAGTCGGCACCACACATTGAACAGCGTAAAGCCGGCACCCTTCGGACCACGACAACGCCAAACTCTAACTCGGCTGTAAAGGTGGTCGTCCCGGGCTTTTTTGTGCCACCACAGAGTGGACATTGAGATGGTAGGTGTTGTCGGGTCAACGATTCCTCCGTGTTCTTAAGTCAGGATTAATTCGATTCGACCATTCTCAATGGCCGTCTGAAGGATATCCCGATTCAGAATTTGCTCCTTACATACCGACTGATGCGACACCCGTTGCGGACTCTATCGGGTTTTTTTTGATTGAGCTTTCCGGTGCGGTGCGGTTGTTTTTCTTTGTGAATTCTTTGCTATCGTCTTTTTCTTTGGTTGGGTCGCTCGATGTTCTTTAACAATATCGACAATTTTGCCATCTCGAAAGACATAGACTGGCGTGTTGGTGTCAAAGCCTAGTTGTCTCGCGTTTGCCGCCGCGCGTTCTAATGCCACGCCCACCTTGGCCAGATCCGGGTCTTTGATTTTTGGCTGCTTATTGGCCATTGGGTTCTCCTTCCGAGTCAACATATTCCGGTCTTTCCAATGCATTATCGTAGAGAATCCATGTGTTCACAAGTGGTCGATATATCTGCTGGAAATTTCGCCACCCTGCCAGGAACCTTCTTCGAATGATGTTTTCCGCGACGGCATGCCCGCCCTGGGACACACGGGCCGCCACGCGGGCTATGGCCATTTCGGAGTTGGGAAGTTTCAGGAAGATGAGTTTGACAAAATAGCCTTTCTTCCTCCACTGAGGGATGAGACGGGCATACCGAAGTCCACTCAAGGTGGTTTCAAAGGCAAAGCTTTCTCCACGACGGACGCATGCGGTAATTTCTTGAACCATGAGACGGCCCGCCTGGAATGTTGCAATTTCCGGGTTGAATGGAGAGAGTCCTTCCGCAATAAGATCCACATTGATGAAGCGTGGACAGGCAGCTTCTTTCGGAAGGAACTCGCGCGCAAACGTGGTTTTCCCGGACCCATTGGGGCCGGCAAGGATCACAATTTTTTTCTTGGGTGTGTTCGCCATTTACGCTGAGTACACAGAGGAATCAAAACATCATGCTATCCAAGCCTTACACAAAAGTACAGAACTTGTGTTGATGGAATTATAGAGGGTATTTTTGTAAGACGGAATTTTCCCGTCGGTTGGGTAGAGCAACAGCTCGGTTGGCTGACCTGAAGGTGAAAAGTGGGGGATTGGCATGTAGGAGAAAGGTGTTTGTTTGATGATGGCTGTCGGGGGTGATTTGAATGTTTGATGAATGTCGGGTCTCGGCCCGACAGCCGAGCCACTTTTGTTTCGGCAAAAGTGGCCAAAACCATGTTGGCCGTGGCATGGCCCTTCGGGTGCCCTCCGCGGTTCACCGACACCGGAGGCGGGCAAACTCGCTGCGCTTGTCCTGAGACAACGCCGAAGGGCTCAAACACTGCCCGCCTTTTTACCGGTGCCGGTTGCACGGCTCGGCCATGTCACCAGGCCAGGGGAGTCCATCGGGAGACTGTGGACCAACTCGCTCCGCTCAAACAAGGTCCGCTAAATGCTAAGAGCGTCCCTCCCTGGGGCCAGCCGGCAGGCGTCGGAACATAGGAGAAGGATTTTTAGAGACTTCCATGGGCGAGCGAGGACTGCAGGGATGCTAGAGAGATTGTGTGAACGGCGGAGTACGGAAAGGTAGATTCCGGCAGAGGTGTGGGAGCGGAGGGGTAGGTTATTCGGCCACGGAATGAACGGAGGCTGGAAGTTTGTTCAAGGTTAATTCCTTGAGATGCACTTTGGCGCTCGCATTATCAATATCAATGCCTACCAGATTGCCTGCAGCGTCATAGTCCAGGACAATTCCCTCAGAAACCTCCCGGCTTTCTACGCTGGGGTGTTCGGTCAGATCGATGTAGAGTGCATCGGTGTCTGGGTAATAGTTCAATTTCATGGTCTGAATCCTCGATCGGGAAAGGCATTGTGAATTGCCTTTTTATCGGCAAGTGTGATGACACGTAACATCAGGCCATCAAGTTCAGCTATTGGTCTCCAAAATCGGAAACGATTTTTTTCTTGAGGTTCACTCTTTGTTGGATTTTCTAGTACTTGGATGCACCAGTCTTTTTTGAGATATGGACGGTTATGTAATTCTTCTTTCTCACAATACTCTGTGAATCTGTAACTTTGCATGATGCTAACATACTTGGTTTTCCAATGAATGGCTGGTCTTGAGGAGCTCAATTAGGAAAAGATGGTGAGGGTGGATCCCGACGGCCGAGCCACTTTTGTTTCGGCAAAAGTGGCCAAAACCATGTTGGCCGTGGCATGGCCCTTCGGGTGCCCTCCGCGGTTCACCGGCCCCGGCAGCGGGCAAACTCGCTGCGCTCAAACACTGCCCGCCTTTTTTCCGGTGCCGGTTGCACGGCTCGGCCATGCCACCAGGCCAGGGGCGTCCATCGGGGGACTGCGGCCCAACTCGCCGGGCTCACACAAGGTCCGCTGCTGAAAAGAGCGTCCCTTCTTGGGGCCAGCCAGCAGGCGTCGGAACAGAGGAGAAGGATTTTTAGAGACTTCCATGGGCGAGCGAGGACTGCAGGGATGCTAGAGAGATTGTGTGAACGGCGGAGTACGGAAAGGTAGATTCCGGCAGAGGTGTGGGAGCGGAGGGGTAGGTTATTCGGCCACGGAATGAACGGAGGGTGGCAGTTTTAGACCGACACGAAGGATTCCCTGCTTTTCTGGATGTGTTTTCTGACTTTGCCGGGCAGGGCTTTTTCAGCCAGGCGTAGCTCATAGGCCTTTTGAAGGTTCATCCAGAATTCAGGTGACGTATTGAAAAATGTCCCAAGTCGTAACGCCGTATCGCCGGTAATTCCACGCTGTCCTTTGAGGATGGCGGTGATCCGGTTTGCCGGTACGCCAAGCGCCTTGGCCAGGGTGTTGGCGTTAAGCGGGGGATCAGAAGGTTGTAAGAACTCTTCCAGTAATATCTCTCCCGGATGTATCGGGCGCATGCCAATTTTTACCATGTTGCCGTCTCCTTAGTGATAATCGGTAATCTCGACGTCATTTGAGAAGGATGGCTCCTTCTTTTTGTGCCACATAGGATTCGTTGCATGAGGAATGTACCCAACCTTTTTCATAAAGTACAGAATGTTTTCCTGGGATCGGCCCTGCAGCCGAGGGTTTGAAAATCCCATTCTGAACGGTGTTACCATCACTTGGTGCGCCTCTTTTTTTTTAGTATCTTCAGGGGTTTCGCCCCGGTACGACGAGCCACTTTTGTTTCGGCAAAAGTAGCCAAAACCATTCTCACCCAGGTCGGCCTTATAGAATCGTGCTGACGTGGGAGCAGGGAGGGCGGCCCAACTCGCAAGGCTCAAACAAGGTCCGCCTAACGAATAAAACGTCAGCCCGGGTAGCCGACCTGAAGGTGAAAAATGGGGGATTGGCATGTAGGAGAAAGGTGAATGTTTGATGAATGCCGGGGGTCGGCCAGACAGCCGAGCCACTTTTGTTTCGGCAAAAGTGGCCAAAACCATTGACGCCCCGTCTGGATTTATTGAGGGGAGGGACGCTAACCTGAGAGGGGCGGACCAACTCGGCGGACTCACACAAGGTCCGCAACGGATAAGAGCGTCCCTCCCTTGGGCCAGACGGCAGGCGTTGGATCATATAAGACGAATTTTTTTGGAAATCCCATAAAAGAGGGAGAAGTGTAGAAATGAGGGAGACGATTGAGATGGATGGTTGAAACGGATAGCAGGGCTGATAGAGTCGAGGTGGTCGAAATGAGGGAACAAGCTGAGGGAGAGGGGATGTGCATTAAAACTTGCGTCGAGTCCAATACCCTGGTTTTCGTTTAAGATGCATGACGGCAAGTATTTGAACCGTAGCTGATTGCACTCTATAAACCACCGCATAAGGAAACCGGTGAAGAAGGAATCTCCTTGTTCCGTGCGAATAAGCAGGCCATGCTTCCGGGGTTTCGGATATTCGAGCCACTGCGCATTGTACTTCTTGAAAAAATAACCCTCCTATGCCTGGTGCTTGTTCCTCATACCAGGTGTGAGCTTGTTTGAGTTCAGCGAAGGCGTCCGAATGGAAGATGATGTCGCCATCATTTTCCATGTGTTATCCGACGTTGGATCTCTTCCCAGGTAATAGCAGTGGCCACGCCATTGTCCAAGTCTGATATTCGTTGTTGAATTTCCTCCTGCCATGCCTGCTCTACCTCGGCTTCCTGGACGGGATCCAGGCTTTGGATGAGTTGCTGGGCTACTGCGGCCCGTTCCTGGACGGGTAACTTGAGTGCTTGTTCCAGTATGGCTTGGGAATGTTGTCGCATACACTTTCTCCTTCGTTCCTTTGTGCGTTTTCGAGAATTCCTCCTCTCAGAGCTTTAGGAATATCCTATCCTACTGCACCCTTAGGAAAAAGGGTAGATGGGTTTTGGGAGGTTTGATTCTCGATGATTGATGCCGGGCATGAGGGTGCGGGCTGCCCGAAGGACCAAGCTGAAAGAGTTGTCTGATTGGGATTGTTGGGGGTGTTGTAAAGAGTTGATGGGGGACGGGGTTTCGCCCCCGTGCGGCGAGGTCCTTTTGTTTTGGCAAAAGGACCCAAAACCAGTGACGCCCCGTCTGGCTTTATTGAAGGGGAGGGACGCTAATCTGAGAGGAGCGGACCAACTAGCCAGGCTCAGACAAGGTCCGCTAAATGCTAAGAGCGTCCCTCCCTGGGGCCAGCCGGCAGGCGTCGGAACAGAGGAGGAGGCTTTTTAGGGCCTTTCCAGCAAGAGGGAGGAGCGCAGGAAGGGCCGAGTTGGGAAGATAGATGCTTGAGACGGATGGCGGAAATGAGGGAGGGGCGTCGCGTTTCGATGTTTTGAATTTGGGAGGGGCACCGATCCTTCGCCATGCCTGCTGTGAGAGTAGATGGTACGCTTCCCTTGGTTTCCCTTTTTTTATTCTGCTTCCTTATTGGCCGAGATTGATCTCATACCGTGTGCTGCGGCCGCCACCTACCAGGGTGAGTGCGCCTTGTGCCACCAGGTCCTGTAAATCCCGTGTGGCTGTCGCTTTGGAGGTGTGGGCGATGGCCATATATTTTTTGGCATTGATCCCGCCTGTGAATCCGCTTGGTCCTTCTTCTAACATCCGGCGCACCACCTGCATCTGTCGTGAATTGAGTTGGTCTTGTAGTCGATCGAACAATCTCGTTTTTCGCAAGGTGAATTCAATCTGCTCTTCTGCCTGCTGTTGCGCAGCCAGTGCGATATTCACAAACCAGCTTATCCAGGGTGTGATCTGGTTGGATTGTTGGGCTTTCTGCAAGGCTTCATAATAGTGTGCGCGGTTTGCCTCAATGGCACGAGAGAGGCTGAGCAGAGCCGGCCGCCCGAGACCTTGCGATAAGGCTTTTTCCGACAGGGCGCGCCCGATGCGGCCGTTTCCGTCCTCAAACGGGTGGATGGATTCAAAATAGACATGGGCGATGGCGGAGCGTATCAGGGGCTTTTTGATGTCCTTCTTTCCCTGTGGGCCGGTGTCATTAAACCAGGTGATGAACCGCGACATTTCTTTGGAAACCCGTGTTGAGGGCGGGGCTTCAAAATGAATGCGGGGTTTTCCGATCGGGCCGGATACCACCTGCATGGGCTCCGCATGGTTTCGCCATTTCCCGACGGTGATGCCACGACTGCCCTGCATGATCATGCGGTGCCAGGAACAGAGTGTGGCTTTGGTCAGAGGCCCGGCATACCTGGTGCGTACATCCGTCATGAGCGCGGCGGCCCCTTGCGCCCGTTGATCCCGCACCTGTTCGCCAGGCTGTCCCAATCCCAGATTTATCCGGATGGAGGAGAGGACATCCTGACGACTTAAATATTCGCCTTCAATTTCTGATGTCTTGAGAGCTTCCACGACCATCATCTCGATGATGGCTTCCGTCTGCGTCTCTTGCGGTATTCCGCTCAACAGGCCGCTGGCTCTCCCTGTTTTTTCGGCGAATGCCAGTAAAGCGTCTTCAACGGTGGTAAGGTCGTATTGGAAGTCCGGCCAGTCCGGTTGTTGCCAGTTATAGGTCATGAGCCGATTATAACAGATATTCGGCTCAATAACGTCCAGTAAAGTGAGCTGAATAGGCCTTTTATTCGGCTCAGCCCGTGAAGGGACATTTTTTAGTGCAGTCCGGGGTTTCGCCCCCGTTCGACGAGCCACTTTTGTTTCGGCAAAAGTAGCCAAAACCATTGACGCCCCGTCTGGCCTTACTGAAGGGGAGGGACGCCAAGATTTAGAAGAGCGGACCAACTCGCAGGGCTCACACACGGTCCGCTAGCTGCGAAGAGCGTCCCTCCTGAGGCCAGCCGGCAGGCGTCGGTTGAAGAGAAAAGGAGGGTTTGCATAAAAGGAAGGATTACGCCGAAGGATGGATTGAGAAGATGTTTGCGGGTAGGGCGTCATTTCGCATAACCGACAATACGGCATAGACTTTTTAAAACCTTTTCCATGCATGCCGTTTTGATCTTTCCGATGTGCTTGACGATGTTTTGGTCTGAGAGGGTAAATACCTTATCCACTCGTATCTAACTGGGTTTGGGCAGAGTACCATCCACGAGATCTATTGCAGTTAATGGGATGGCAGGTTCTTCTTGAGGGACAGTGGTAACGGCCAAGGCAATAAAATCCCCATGGTGATCGGGTGCTGTCAGGACGAGGACCGGACGCTTTTTTGAAGAACTTAAATCGGCATAAGGAAAGGGAATCAGAACAAGGTCCTAGGCGCTACACGTCATTCCAAACCTCATCCTCAGAATTGTCCCAGGCATGTTTCATGGCCGGAGTCTGGGCGAGCTTGAGTTCCTCAGCTAGCCTGTCTTTGAGCCCATGTTTCAACTCAATGTACCCGATGAAATCTAAGACTTCCTTCGCTAAAGGTTCTGGAAGCTTTTGAATTTCTCTCATGATTTGTTCGGCCGTTGACATGGCGTGCTCCTCATTTCCTCTGTCAGGGATACGTTGTAGGACCAATGTACCCAACCCATTGATTAAAGTACAGAATTTTGTAGAGCCTTTTTTAGAGCCGGGGGGCGGCCAGACAGCTGAGTTACTTTTGTTTTGGCCAAAGTGGCCACAGCCATTGACGTTCCCTCAGGCCTCATTGGAGGAGAGGGACGCTAATCAGAGAAGAGCGGCCAACTCGCCTGCCTCAGACAAGTGCCGCTTGATGCCAAGAGCGTCCCTCCCTGGAGCCGGCCGGCAGGCGTCGGATCAAAGTTAAAACGTGGCGGTGGAGATCCATGGAGGGCAGGCCAACTCGCAGGGCTTAAAATTTTAAAAATAGAAGAATAGAAATTTTGGTGATTTCTTGTTTAAGTACCAAGATCTTTCCCTGCGCTTAGGATGACATTTTTTGGAGGAAGTTCTGAAACGGTTTGCAGGAATGACGGATGATTCTTAGCGGCAAGGAACGGTTATGGTCTTCCCCCAGTTTCACGGACGGGTTAAAGAAGACTGTGGATCGTGTTGCTCCCTAAAATTCTTCGGGGCCAGTCCCTGAGTAAAGGAGTGGCTCCGCTGATGATTGTAAAACCGCTCAATGTAGTCAAAAATATCGGCGCGGGCCTCTGCCCGGGTTTGGTACTGCCGCCGATGGACTCGCTCTCGTTTGAGGAGGCCAAAGAAACTCTCTGCCACGGCATTGTCATAACAACTTCCCACGCCACTCATACTGCTGACAATCCCATGAGCCTGGAGAAAGGCTTGAAACTCCTGTGAGGTATACTGGGTGCCTCGGTCGGAATGCAGGATGACAGGGGCCGCACTCGTCCGCTGCCACACGGCCATCAGCACGGCTTGGAGGACCAGGTCCCGTCCCAGTTGTGGCTGCATCGACCACCCAATCACTTGCCGAGAGAACAAATCGAGCACCACCGCCAAGTACAGCCAGCCTTCTTGCGTGGGAATATAGGTGATATCCGTCACCCATTTGGCATTCGGACCTGGGGCTGAAAAATCCCGGGCCAACTGATTCGTGATTCCAGCCGGTCGGTCTCCAGATCTCCGCCGTTTCCAACGCGTGGGAGCAGGAATCCCTCGCAACCGCTCCCGTTGCATTAAACGGGCAACACGATGTTTCCCACAGCCCTCGCCTTGCCTGCGTAACACCTGCCAGATCTTCGGGCTCCCATAGACCCCATCACTGTCTGCATGGATGATGCGAATGGCGGCCGTCAGGCGCTGACAGTCTTGAGCCCAGGGACTCGGAGAGCGGCGCTGCCGGGCATAAAACCCACTCGGGGAGACGTGGAGGAGACGACACATCAGACGCAGAGGAAACATGGTGCGACAACGTTGAATCATGGCATCCCTTATCGGGAGGTCTTGGCGAAGAACGCTGCCGCCTCTTTTAAAAAATCCCGCTCGCGAGTGACCAGGGCCAATTCACGTTTGAGGCGAGCCAACTCTTGATCGTGAGGCATCCCAGTGCCTGGAAAAGCTTTCGCCCCTCGCCGTCCGGCCTCCCGACACCACCGCCCCAACATGGCCGCATTAAGGCCTAAAGCCTTCGCCACTTGGGTAATCGCCCCACCGGCCTGTTTGGTCAGTTGAACGGCTTCCTGCTTAAACTCTTGGCTGTACTTTCTCCGTTGCTCCATGACACACCTCCTTGCCTAGTATGAGGCTTTTTAGATGTGTCCGTAAATTCGGGGGAAGACCATTATTTATTGGACGGCTTGGAGATGGAGGGAGAGCGTGTGTTCTTTGCCGTTGCGTCGGATGCCGAGTTTGATGCGGTCTCCGACATTGTGCCGGTCTAACATGCGAGCGAGGTCGTCATAGGTTCGTAGCGTCTCTCCATCAATGGCGGTGATCACGTCACCTAATCGAATCCGTCCGTTTGCCGTTTCTTCTAAGCCTTGCAGGCCCGCCTTGTCCGCCATACTTCCCGGCAGGACTTTGGCAATGACGATGCCTTTGATCCCCCAGCGGGCGGCGATGGCATCCGGGATGAGTGAGATGCCCAGGCCGGGACGAATGACTTTTCCATGTTGAATGAGTTGCGGGACAATACGTTTGACAATGTCGACCGGCACCGCAAAGCCAATGCCCGCGTAGGCTCCACTGGGACTGACAATCTGGGTGTTGACGCCAATGAGTTTCCCTGCGCTGTTTAAGAGCGGTCCACCGGAATTGCCGGGGTTGATGGCCGCATCGGTTTGGATGGCACCTTCAATCGTCCGGTCATTCACCGATTTAATCGAACGTCCCAGGGCACTGACGACCCCGGTGGTGAGGGTGTGATCTAGTCCGAAGGGATTGCCGATGGCCAATACGCGTTGACCGACGCGAAGGTCCTGAGAATTTCCGATGTCCAACGGCATAAGTGTGTCGGTCTTGCCGGTGATCTGGAGCACGGCCAGATCATGATCAGGGTCGACCCCGATGATGCGCGCGTCACGGGTGGATTGATCGTCCAGCACCACTTGTATGGAATCCGCGCCATAGATGACGTGGTAATTGGTAACAATATGTCCCTGCCGGTTCCATATGAATCCGGATCCCGACCCTTGCGGGACTTCGAATGTATTGAGCGACCAGATATCCCGACGGACAGCCGTATTGGTGATGTAGACCACCGACTGTGCCGCTTTTTCAAAGACGGCAATGGTGTTGAGTTCTTCTGGACCAAGCGATTGCTGGGCGACGAGGTATAGATGCGAGGGCTGGGCAGGAACCGATTGCGCCTGTTTCGGGACGAATGCCTCGCCCATGGCGGTGTGTGGCAAAAGAAGCGTGACGAACAGGACCGGGAGGAGAAGCCCCTGCCATTCGGTGGAGAGCCGGTATGGTTGGTCTCTGGGTATTTCCTGGCGAGGATGGATGGTCCGGGGAATGTGGTGAAGACGCATACGAAAGTGTTTCCCGGTTCGGTGCTATTCTCCCATGAGCTGGAGGACCAGATTTCTAGTTCGTGGTCTGGTATCAAAATCGATCAAAACGACTTGTTGCCACGTGCCCAGGGTTAAGGCACCATTCACGAACGGAATGGTCAGCGAAGGCCCCTGTAACTGACCGCGAAGGTGGGAGTGGCCGTTATCTTCTCCGGCGTTCCGCGTATTATGTTCTAAATGAGGATCAGCCGGTATGGTGCGGTTCCAAAATTTTTTCGTATCGGCACGAATGCCTGGCTCATCTTCGATGATCATGACCGAGGCCGTCGTATGTTGCACGAAGAGGGTGAGTATTCCACCTTGAAGGCCGGACTCTGCGAGTATGCGTTGAATGTGCCCTGTGAGGTTCTCGATGTTCGAATCGCCGGTCATGGAAATGTTGAGGGAGTGAGTGATGACGGACATGGGCATCCTTAGCACGAGACGGTTTGTAAAAATTGTTGATCGGCTGGTGAAAGGGTGCCCCCGCGCGCCTGTCGTAAAACCGACGTGAAACGCCCTTCCCTGGTGAGCCGGCAGATGAGATCCAAGACCTCTTGACTGACGATCCGCTGGGAGGTGAGTTGACGGAGATAGGTGAAGGCGGCGGCAAAACTTTCTTCTGCGCGCGCGTAATAATCTTTTCCGCGCCGGTGATTGCTATAGGCTTCCAATTGTTCGCAGGCGACTAAGATTTCCGCGAGTTGGTGTGTCCAGGGGGCAGCGCGTTCGAGTTTTTCCGGGTAATAGTAGTACAACATGATGCGTTCCATCCAGGGCGACCAGGGGATGTCCATTGTGGCGATGGCCGTTTTCACCGGACGGAGATATTTTTTGAGGCGTCGGGCAAATCCCAACCGCATGTCGATGTGATCTTTGACCGCAGGGGTGAGCTTCACGCCTCGGGCTTGGAGTTCTGCTCCATACTGGGCGATGAAGGCGTGCGATTCACGGCCATAGGGGGTGTCGGGATAGCGGGTGCGCCATTCCCGCGGCCGGGTCGGGATCTTCTGTTCCTTGGCCCATGACCAGATTTGGCCGAACAGGACCGGATCAAGCCCGGCTCGCCCCATATCATGCAGCAGACAGGCGGCTTCAAATTGACGGAGTCGGGAGAGTGGATGTCCTAGAGCCGCCGCGACCGCCACACACATGCGTGACGTCCGGAGCGCATGCGCTTTGTCATATCCGGGAATCATGCGATCGGGTCGGGTGGGATGCGGCCGGTCGTACCATTTCAGCAGCGAGACCACCTGTGTGCGGGTGAGAACGGTGTGGGTAGATTTCAATGTTTGCCGGGAAACAACGGCTAGAATGATATAATCCTCATGACAAAAAGCGTAAGGATTATGCAGTGTATAAGAGTGTGGCAGGATATCCCAGCCCTGGGGAGCTGTCAAGAAACCGCTGGGGCACCTAACATGGGACGGCTATCCGATAACGAACCACTACGATGCCAATTTCCCCGGATGGCGGGCCGGGGAGGGCGAATGACTTCTGCCGTCTGTGCTTCCCTGCAGTCCATGGAGGGTTGGAGTCATTCTTACATTTCCAACGGATTTCGGTATGATGGAGAAGTAATTTTCATGGTTCCCATTCCTCACGTCACACACACAACGGTTAGGGTATCTGCTCATCCGAGGAGAGTCATGTAGTGCGATGGTCCGGCAAACAGATGTTCTGGTGGGGCGCATTCGCTGCCCTCATCTTGACGATTGCGCTGATCGTGCTTCCCTTGTTTTTAAATCCCGATTATCTGAAGAATCTGGCTCTGCAACAAATTCAACGCACGTTTGGTTCGCACGTGACGGTGGGACAGACTTCCTTCGCTCTATTTCCCTCTCCGCATTTTTTGGTTTCGGACATTGTGGTTCAGGAGCAGCCTGAGTCGCATGCGGTGTTTCGTGCGAAATCCATGAGTTTGGACCTGGGAATCTGGCCGTTGCTCATGAAAAAAATTGTGGTGCGGGAGTTTTTGGTAGAGTCTCCCGAAATTGAATTGCGTCGTGAGTCAGGGGGGGAATGGCGTTTTCTGAGCTATGCCAGCAATGATTCGCCCATTGTGTCCTTAGCGGAATTTCTGGTGCTGGGAAAATTTGAGGTGACGGACGGCAAAATTATCGTGATTGATGAGTCACCTCGAGAAAGCGTTCGAGGATTTGTTATTGAAGATGTGGCCTTCGTCTCTGAGACCAGTCATGAAGGGTCCTCAATTGACTCGACGTTCGATTTGTCTGGAAAAATCCGTCAGACCGAAGAGTTGGCGCCTTTTCGCATCAAGGGGGAACTTGAGGCGCTTTGGGAGACTCCGCTGCATTCCGTCATCAACGAGCCGGTTGGTTTTGAGCAGATTACCTTCTCCGGGAAGGTGAGGGCTGATGACTTGGAGATCAAGCAAATTGGGGAATTCCTGCCGAACGGTCAATCGCTGGTGGAGGTCCCCGGTACGCTGTCGGTCAAGTCTCAGGTCACCTGGGTCCAGAATGCGAAAACTTCCCGACTTTCTCTCTCTAAAATTAACCTGTCCAGTTCTTTTATTGATTTGGATGGTTCGGCCAATACTGAAATGCTGGAAGACGGACATCATATGATGGGGTTCTCCATGCGATCCTCCAATGTGGATCTCGACATGATTCGACAATATCTGCCCAGGACGTGGATGCCGGATGACCTGCTGCCCGTATGGGGCACAGGCGAGTGGGGAGGCGGACTGAATATTGCCGAAGCACGGGTTACCGGCTCCACGCGTGAAGATGTGAGGACTTCCGTCACCGGCACGTTTCGTTTAACCGATGGCTATCTCCGTATTCCTGATTGGCCTACCACCGACCACATCCAAGGGACGGTGGTGGTGGAACCCGATCGAATTCAATTGTCCGAGGTGCACGGCATTTATGACGGTATTCCGGTTGAAGTGACGGAAGGCCTCTTTTTGTTAAAAGAGTCAGGCCCGTGGGGGAATGTGGGCATTCAAGGGCCTGTACCTGCGGAGAAGGTTCGACAGGTCGTGACGCAGTTGGGAGCGCCAACCGATTTTGGTCTGTTGAGTTCATGGAAGGTCTTGGATGGCACCGGCCTGCTTCGCCTGCAGTTTACCGGTAATCTTTTGGAATCTCCCGGATTGATGTTCCAGTCTGGTGAGTTTAATCCTGAGGGCCTGGTGATTCAGATTCCGGGTCTTCCTCATCCTTTGACTGAAGGCCACGGTACGATTATTTTTTCCCGGGAGAGTACCGTGTTTCAAGGCATACAGGGAAATGTGGGTGCCTTCCCACTGGCGTTGAATGGGACTATCAACTATCAGGGAGTCCCCCGGTTTGATTCGCTCACCATTCAGGGCGGGTTTGCCGGTGAGGACCTGTTGCCGGTTTCCGAGACTCAGGCGACATCACCTGGGATGCAAATGACCGGTCCGCTTACCGCCTCGGTCATTCTGACCGGTCCGACCGGTCATCCCAAATTGAAAGGGTGGATTGATGCGCGAGACGCTCTCATTGCCGTACCGTCTCTTTTGCGGAAACATGCGGGTCAGGATGGACGCCTTGAGTTTGAGGGACAGTTCCGTCCCGGGAGTCGGGTGCATTTTGAACGAGTGGAACTGATCATGCTGCCTCTACGTCTTCGGGGACAGGGGACCATACGGTATCGCCCGAAGGTCACCTGGGAGGCCCGGTTTGATTCCGGACCGGTGTATTTAGGTGTGCTGCCGGAAGGCATCCGTGTTCTGGGAGATATCATCCAGTCAGGAATTCTCGAAGTTCAACTGAAAGGCAGCGGACGCGGAACCGATTGGACCCAGTGGAACACCAAAGGTTGGGTCGCCTTAACCGAAGGGGTCGTGGCTCTTCGCGGGATGACCGATCCAATTTCGAATTTGTTTGTTCGACTGAAAGTGGATGAGAATCTGCTTGATCTGAAGCGCATGGAGTTTCGCCTGAAAAATAGTGAAGCCGTCATCACGGGATTTATGAAAAACTGGAAAACCACACCGATCGTCAGTGTCCTGTTTGACTCGCCTCAATTCGATATTGATTTACTGATTCCCAAGGAAGGACGATCAGCCATCCGGGATGGGATCGAGTGGTTAGCAGCGCATGGATCGCTGGAAGGTTCTGTGTATATCGACCGTCCGAGCTATAAGACGCTTTCCGGAAAAAAATTATCGGGCGTGTTGAGGATTCATGACAATCTGGTGTCAGTGGATAAAGTGCAAGCGATAGTGGCGGAACATGGCACCGTCGGGGGGCGGTTCTTTGTTCATCTTCCTGAAAATCGACCGGCCGCCATGCGCGCGTCATTTCAGGCGAAGGATTTGCCTTTTGAGAACGTCTTGAGTCTCTTTGGCGAGGAACGTCGATGGATCACCGGAAAGATGGCTGTGCGAGGCATGCTCCAAGGCCATGGGCGGGATGACCGCGGCATCATTCCCACTCTCAATGGAAGTCTTGAAGTTTCGCTGGGCGAAGGCTATATCCGTAAAGGCACTATTGTCCCGCGAATATTGACGCTTTTAAACTTACCGCATGTCCTCAGGGAAAAAGTTGATCTTGAAGCGAATGGATTTCCGTTTACGACCGTGAGCAGCAAACTTACGGTGGAAGACGGTGTATTTTCCACCAAAGATATGTTGATACAGAGTCCAATCATGAAAATCTCGGCGGCAGGCATGTATGACTGGAAAGGTGATCGGCTTGAAGGCATTTCCGCCGTCAGCCCTTTTGGGGCCTATTCGGATCTCTTGAAAGACCTTCCTCTCTTTGGACGAATTTTTTCCGGAGATCGGAAGGGCATCGCCACAGCCATGTTTTCAATTGCAGGACCGTTGGGTGAGCCGGAGGTCGAATATCTTCCCATGGAATCCGTGAAAACAGGGTTGACCGGTTTGGCCAAATTAGCGTTTGATGTTTTGAAAAATACATTGACTCTGCCCTATGATTTATTGAAAGGCTCTAAGGGAGACGAGGATTCCCTCTCTCCTGATTCCAACATATCCGGCGTACCCGGTACCTTGTGAGCCGCGTATCTTTGCCGATGCGACTTTCTGATGGACCTTGAGAGAAAGTGGGAAGGGTGATGAACCAATTGAGGTGGCGAGAACAGATCGAGTGAAAGGAAGCCAGGATGATTCCAACGGTTGAATGGAAAAATAATCATGTCGTGATTCTGGATCAACGGGCCCTCCCCGGAGAAGTGCGATTTCTTCATTGTGGCACCTATCAGGAGGTGGCTGAAGCGATTCGGAATTTGAGCGTACGGGGTGCGCCTGCCATTGGAGTGACGGCGGCTTTGGGCATCGCCTTAGGGGCCCGGCAATGTGAGGAGACTCAGCATGAGCGGTTTTCCGGCTATATGGAAGAGGTCTGTCGCACGCTGGCCGCGACGCGTCCGACCGCCGTGAATTTATTCTGGGCCGTCGACCGGATGAAACGTGTGATGACGGATATGTCCAGTGCACCTGTTCAAGAAATCCAAAAACGATTACAGGAAGAAGCTCTGGTTATTTTGGAGGAGGACCTTCGGGTGAACCGGGCCATTGGCACGTTTGGCGCCGCAATTATTCGTGATGGAGATCATATTCTCACGCATTGTAACGCCGGAGCCCTGGCAACGGCAGGCTATGGAACGGCTTTGGGAGTGGTCAGGGCGGCCTGGGAGCAGGGGAAAAAGATTCGGGTCTTTGCCGATGAGACCCGACCCGTTCTCCAAGGGGCCCGTCTGACGGCCTGGGAGCTTCAGCAGGATGGTATTCCCGTGACCTTGATTACCGATAATGCGGCGGGGGCCCTGATGCGACAGGGCCGGATTCACTGTTGCGTCGTGGGGGCTGACCGGATTGCTGCCAATGGCGATGTGGCCAATAAGATCGGAACCTATTCGGTGGCGGTCCTGGCCCATGCCCATGGCATCCCTTTTTATGTGGCCGCCCCTTCATCGACCATTGATATGGAAACAGCGGATGGGAACGGTATTCCCATTGAAGAGCGGAGCCCGTCCGAAGTGACCTCTTTGCATAGTGGGCAAATGATTGCTCCTCACGGTGTGGAAGTCTGGAACCCGGCATTCGACGTGACCCCGGCCGACTTGATTGCCGGTATCATCACTGAACGGGGTATTTTTGCTCCACAAGCCTTATCCGAACATTTTTCGTCGACCTGTTCCTGATCGGGGGCACCGTCAAAAGATACGACTTAAAACTTTAGACAGATCAAGGAGATTATACGGTTTGGCAATAAAACCTGAAAATCCGAATTGGCTGGCATGCGCCATGACCGGGTCGTTGGAATACCCGCTTGAAACAATCACTTTGGCATCTGGATCATAGTCTTTAATGAGGCGCAACGTTTCCTTCCCTCCCATTCCTCCGGGTATAGTGAGATCAAGAATGGTGGCCACATAGGGATTGCCGTCCTGAACGGCACGAGTATAGAGCGCAATGGCTTTCAGCCCATCGTCGGTATAGTCCACGTCAAATCCGAGGTGCTCGAGCATTTTCCCTAGCACATCCTGGATGTCCTCTTCATCATCCATCACTAAAATCCGTCCTGTTCCTTGCACGAGGCTTTCCGGTGTCTCCTCGTTTTTCGTCGTCAGGGAGGTTGAAGCGGGGAGATACAGGGTGAAGCATGTGCCGTGGCCGAGAGAAGAGGTCACGGTCACATGCCCTCCATGTCGTTTCATGATGGAATAGGTCGTGGCGAGGCCCAGTCCGCTCCCTTTTTGTTTGGTTGTAAAGTAAGGATCAAAGATCTTTTGGAGATGGTCGTCAGGAATGCCGATCCCTTGATCAGCGACGGATACACAGACATACTTGCCGGATTTGAGAGGAAGGGTGGATTGAGCGTTCACCAGAAATTTCTTTGCGACGACGCTAATGGTGCCTCCCTCCGGCATCGCCTGGTCGCTATTAATCACAAGATTTTGTATGACCTGACTGATTTGTCCTTCATCGACCTCAACCGGCCAGAGGTCATCGGGAAGATGCGTGGTGCATCGGACGGCAGAGCCTCGTAAGGCAAATTGAATCGTGTCGGTAATGATTGAGGCCACCGATGTCGTGCTTTTAACCGGAGCCCCTCCTTTCGCAAAAGTCAGCAGTTGCTTGGTAAGGTCCCGCGCACGCAAACAGGCTTTTTCTGCCGCCTCCAGTCGTTCAATAACTTTCTCTCCATGGGGTGGCGTATGTTTGGCCGTGACCATTTTGGCCAGCCCGATATTGGCAAATACGGACGTGAGAATATTATTGAAATCATGCGCAATCCCGCCGGCCAGTAACCCAACAGACTCGAGTTTGGTGGCACGTATGCGTTCTTCCTCCAGGCGTTTCCATTCCGTGATGTCTCGTGTCACGATCACGCCCACGACCGTCCCGACGCTGGTTCGGAAGGGATGGATGTGACTTTCAAACCATCGCCACTCAGACTGTTTCGTTTGCAACCGGCATACCATATCAATTTCCTGAAGTGCCTTGAGATGAGAATGAAAGGACGCAGATAAAGGCCCCCGTTCTTCGGGATGGACAAAGTCAAAAAAACTTTTTCCCAGCATGTCGGCAGCCCCATAGCCCAGGACCTTGAGACAATTTGGTGTGACGTACTGACATTCACCCGTCGCGGTGGTTTCAATGATTAAGTCATAGGCATGTTCCACGATGGCTCGATAGCGCTGCTCACTATCCCGCAAGGCATCTTCGGCTTTTTTACGTTGGAGTTCACCTGCCGCTCTAGCTGCAAAGAGTTGAATGATGGATTGCGCCACATGAATGTTGCGAATGGCCATTGGACTAAAGATAAACAGGAGCCCGATAATTTGTCCCGTCTGGCCACGGAGGGCCGTTCCCAAATAGCTGATGATCGACCATGACCCGAGAGGGGAGTCGGGAGGAAAGAGCGGCGATTCCAAATTGTCCCCATGGCATCCTTTGACTTTCAAAAGTTCTTCAAAAATCCTGGGAGGTGGCGTCCAAGGCATATTCTCGCCAAAGGTCCCGTTGGACCAAATGGCGACAGTTTGGGTGAGCGGGTGAGTCGGCGATTCCAATTCCGCTAATATGGCATAGGGCACATTTAGGGCCTGACAGAGATCTCTCACCAGAAATCGCAAAAACGCCATACTGCCGGGAGCCGGATCACTTTGGGCTATTTTTCGCAGTGCTTCATCAATCCGTTTGCGTTCTGTAATATCTTTAACCACAGAAATGGCACCCCATTGAATGCCATTGGAGTCGAAGAGGGGGTAGCATGAGACCAGGAAATCCCCTGGGAGAGAAGGAAACTGTGTTTCCACCACCGCAGACAGGGCGCCTGCTAACACCGTTTCCCATGGCGGAGGGTTTTTAGGGATGGTCGCTCCATAGTAGGGTATGCGGTAATGTTGTCCGACCAATGGGCCGATTTTTGGTTGGACCTGGTCACGAATGGCTCGATTGGTCCAGACAATCGTCCCTGTGCTGTCTAAAATCATGACATGATCCGTGAGGGCATCAAAGGCCTGCTCCCATTTCTCGACCGACTGCACAGGGGTGGTTATTTTTGAAGCCCCTTGAAGGTTCTTAGTCATGGTGTCTCAGCAGCGCCGCCGCCTCCTGTTCGCTCATGTGTCTCCCGCCTCTGATATCGCTACCAGACGACTTTCGCGAATAATTCTGCCAGATGGGGATCGACACTTTTGCCCGCTTCCTGGCGAATTTTTTCTCGTGCTTCCGGGACGGGCATAGCCCTTTGGGAACCATAGCCGGTCACGAAATGATCGAAGATATTCGCCAGCCCGACAATGCGTGCCGACAAGGGAATTTGTTCGCCGATTAATCCATCCGGATATCCGGACCCATTAAATTTTTCATGGTGATGGAGGATGATCTGTTCGACACAGGCATGAAATGGAAGGCCCTTCATCATTTTGCCTCCGATGGCGGGATGGCATTTGAGAAGTTCCTGGTCTTGTTCCGTCGGGGAATGAAGTCCGGAAATGAGGTGATCATGAATGCCGATTTTCCCGATGTCATGGAGATAGGCCCCGAGTTGTATGCCCTCCTGCTCCTCCTTGGTTAATTGAAGATGTTCAATGAGCAGAGCGGCATAAAAATTCACCCGGCTTCCATGTTGAATCAGTTCGGGGTGTTTGGCTGCCAGGAGGGTTTTAATATTGGCCAGGGCGGATTTGACATCGATCCCGGAAGCCCAAAGGCTTCCAAATGCTTGCAACGCGGCTTGAAGGGAGGAATAACGGCGACGGCGATCGAGCGTGTTATTGATTGTGTCAAGCAGCTCGGCCACATTGAATGGCTTGAGAATATAGGCGGCCACCCCGTGGCGGATGGCTTCGATGGCGGATTGGAGTGTGCCATATCCGGTGATGATGATGATATCCACATCTTTCCCGTCTTTCCGAATCTGAGAAAGAAGATCGTTTCCTGACAGATCAGGGAGTTTTAAATCGAGGGTGATGAGATCAATGGGGTGGGTTTTGAGAATTTGATGCGCAATTTCAGCCCGATCAACCGTAAAGAGATTGAAGTAGGGAGAAAGAATTAATTTTAAGGCCTCGCGCGGACCTTCCTCGTCCTCAACAATTAAAATATTTGCTTGAGGGACGGAGGATTCAGTACCAGTAGTTTCCATCAACGACTCCTTTTCCAAATGAAGCGACCCATGAAGACAGTAAAAAAAATAAATAGTTCATGAGAGCGTAACTGTTCGCTTCTTAGGATGAAGTCGGAGTGATTTCCTACTCCGTGTGAGGATACCATCATGTTTAGTGGCGATTCACCTCCTGACGACAAAACCGGTTCTCTCCAGCCGAGAGATGAGGAGGGAACAACCGGGGATAGGGAAAAAGAGCCGTCATCTTATAAATTTTCAGATTTTAAATGAAATACCCGATCTTTGACTGTCAGATCTTGAAATAATTGGTTGAACAAATCTTTGGCGACATGATTGGTGAGTTCTTCAACATCCTTGGGATTGAATGTCACGACGCTGTTGGTCCCATTCGCGCCGAGCACCATCCGGACAGTGCTGCCATCCGCCGCATTTTTTGCTTCAAAGGCCACGCGCATTTTGACCTCAATATCCGTAAAGCCAAACCCGCTTTTCGCATTCGTCTCCAAGACCAAAATATCGCCTGTCAGGGTGACATCGGCCGGAGCACTTTCCGCCTCGGTTTCAGATGTTGTCGCCCGGGAGGCTTGCCACTTTTCCTGTTGAAGGTATTCCAGGGCAAGATCCGCCATACCCTCGCCGAGGTCCCCATTCCAGGCATTAAAGTGAGTTGCACCTCCCCAAAAATGCGTCCGGGACCCAAGACGAGTTTTCTGTGGTCGTTTATCCTGAAACGGTTCCACCAGAATGGTCAGATCTTCGTGAGGGTTGGTCGTGACCTTCGTTGTGGACGGGAGGGCATGGGGATCAAAATTCACGGTTTGCCCGGACCCACCACATCCTACGACCCCTAGGCTGGCAATGAACACCATGATAAACCACTTGGCTTGCGTCTTCACTCGTGGAACCTCCATGTATAGAAAGTGAATATCAGATGAGCGTTTATGCTGTGACGGGAGAGGGATGTTGCTGCCGATACCCTACCATGTCTGCACCACACATCCATCCTCAATGTTGGAAAGCGTAAGAATAATAAACCTGCAGGATTTTATCTAGTCTTGCGTTGATTGTCAGTCATGAGCATGAATGAATGATTCCAGCACAATGCCACCTTATGATGAAGCATGATCTGTCTTGACATTGCCGTAAACCACTTGACACTATCATACCTGGTTTGATTGTTAATCCAAAGGAAATTCTTCATGTGGAAGCATAATTTTTTGTTTCGAGCCGAAGGGGCGGTGCCTCTGGAGCAGACCGAAAACGAGTTATTTCATGATACGGACCCGGCCCTGGATAGTTCAGGCTTGCAGATGGATAAATATATTTCCGTCTGGCTTCAAGGGGATGGCGATGAGACCAAGCCACTGGTCTATACGACGGTGTATGTTCGAACGGCCACGTTAGATCCCGAGAAAGGGGTTGGATTTCTTCAGCCGCTTCAAGGACGGACCCACCAAATAAAATCCATGTTGTCCTCCGCGCAGAAAATGTATCTTCGGCAGTGGTTGTCGAGTTCCTATCCCCCAGCCTGGGAAGAGTCTGATGACCACTTTCAGTCAATTTTTTCAGAACCCTGACCTCCTCCTCCACGCTGGAGGACGATCGATTTGTGCAATCGGACTGTTGATAAATCGGTTTCCCGCTCACCCTGGTGGTGCGGGAACAGGTCGAATTTTTTTGTGAAGGGATGCAAAGGTATTAGTCGTGGACCTACAGACACAGGTTGTGATCGTCGGTGCTGGTGGCGGGGGAGCTGTCCTGGGCCTTCTCTTAGCCCGAAAAGGGATTGCCAACATTGTTCTGGAACAGGCTTCGGGGCCTCCGCAGGGCTTGCGGGGGGAGATTCTTCAACCCAATGGACAGCAAATTCTTCAGGGGCTCGGCCTCTTAGACCAACTGCCTGTTCATGCCTACAAACCGGTGAGATTTTTTCATTTCCGTCAAAGTGGAGGAACGCGGCTCTGTACCATTGACTATGGGATGTTGCCGCCGCCTTTTAATCGGGCGCTGGTGATGTGGCCTCATGTCGTTCATCACACCATTCTCGACGCTCTGCGCCGGGAGAATCCAGAGGGACTTCGGTATGGGGCAACCTTTCAGTCCCTTATCCGCAATGGCAAAGGCATCGTAGGCGTCAAAGCGGACATAGGGGGAAGCCCGGTTACTATTGGATCTCAATTGGTGGTTGGGGCAGACGGACCGTTTTCTGAGGTTCGAGGAGCCCTTGGGATTCCCACGGCACTTCATCGATATCTCGACAGTTATCTCGTGGCCATGTTGGAATCACCAGGTCCACTTGAGGAAGCCCAGTATTATGTGGGCAAAAAATCTATTCTGGGAATTTTTCCTGCGGCCGGTCAAAAGGTCTATGCCTTTTATATGGTTTCGTCCGATTCTCTGAATCAGGTCAAGGCCGATGGGGTGTCGGCCCTTCGGGAAAAATGGAAAACCATTGCTCCGGATCTTGCCCCGGTTTTTGACTCCTTACTGGATTGGAATCAGACGACCTATATGGGAACCGGGAGGGTCCGGGCGAAAACCTGGGTTCAGGATGGGGCCGTCGTCATGGGTGATGCCGCGCATGGGATGAATCCACATGCCTCCCAGGGACGGATGCAGGCGATGGTCGATGCCGTCACCCTCGCGGAAGTCCTTGAGGAATGTCACCGGACCGGAAATTGGTCGACGTCCGCTCTTAAGCGGTTTGAAACACAACGGCGCCCACAGGTCACCATGTTGCAGCGCCTGGCTGATGAAGAGGTCTTTTTCTGGAATACCGGAAATCCTCTCCTAGGAATGCTGCGAGACCGTGTGTTCTCTACGATGGATAAAAATCCGCGTTTGCAATATCAAATCTTGACGGCCACAGCAGGGCTGCGGACCACATCACCATTTGGATGGGTGGATCGGTTTCAAGCTGCAGGATTGTTACCCGATCCCCGGGCCCACCAGATTCCCGATCATGCCCGGTCTGCATAATTAACTCCGGAGTCCATCTTCGTCACTCATCATTTTTCCAATATTTGGTCTGTATCCTATGCCAACAACAACGTTGCAGTCGCTTGAACTTCCCGAGGACCTTCGGGAAATCCTTGAACAATATTTAACGCAGCTTCAGAAGGATTGGGGTGCTGATTTAGAAGGAGTTCTCCTGTATGGAAGTGCGGCCAGGGGAGATTTCATTGCGGGCCGGTCCAATATCAATTTTTTGGTGCTGGTCCGGAAACTTTCAGTGAGCGGGCTTCAGCGTGCAGGGCAATTGCATCGCCAATGGGGTAAGCACCATATCGTCGCACCACTGGTGATGACACAGGAGGACTTGTCCCGATCATGTTATCTGTTCCCCTTGGAATATTTTCAAATGCAAGAGCACCATGTGCTTCTGGTAGGGAAAGACCCATTCGGTGCCGGGCAAATTGATGGGACACAGTTAGGATGGCAATGTGAGCAGGAACTCCTGGCCAATGTGTTTCGGGTGCGGCAACGGTTTGTCGAGGGAGAAGGACGAGCGGAGGCCATCCAGGCTTTGCTGATTTTATCCATTACTGCCGTTCTCCCCTGTGTGCGAGGAATTCTTCGGGCCTTAGGACAACCCTCAAAGAGAAAAGATGTACAGATTCTTGAATGCCTCCCTTCTGCCTTGCAGTTTGAACCCACGGTCCTCCTAGAAATGCTTCAGATGAAGCGAGGCATCAATAGTCCGGGTTCCCTTGAATGGCCAAAGGTGTATGATCGATATCTTCAGACTTTGGAGGACTTGTGCGAACGGGTTCAGGCGGTTCGTCAGAATAGGGGGCTATGACCATGTATGAAAAGCGGTTTGTCGGTCCGCTCATCCTGCTACTCCTGCTGGTTTTCTCTGCACCCTCGCTGGGAATGACTCCCAAGGAACAAAATCTCCCAACCCCACTGGGATACGTGAGTGACTATGCCAACCTGCTTGATGAGGAATGGCACAAACAAATTCGATCAGTGTGCAAAGACCTTGAATCCTCCTCCGGCATTGAAATGCTGGTGGTGACTCTCCCAACCATCAGCCCTCTTGCCCATGCCCAGGAATATGCTTCCCGCCTCTATGAAGCCTGGCGGATTGGTACGGCGCAACAGGAGCGTGGCATTCTGCTGCTGGTAGCTGTCAAAGAACGCCAGGCCGTGGTGGTGGTTGGAAAGAACCTTTTGCCGATCCTCACTCCACAACAATTGGATGAGATTTCTCTCAAGCATTTGCGCCCCATGTTTCGTTCCGGAGAGTATGGGATCAATATCTACAGATCTGCCGTATCCCTTTCGACGTTGGCCGCTCGGGCTCCTATTCCGAAGGACAAACCCACCCCTCAGCGATCAGCCGCTTTTTGGTTGAACATAGGGGTAGTGGTGATGATGTTGTATGCGTTATGGCGGTTCACCCGTCCCGAACGGCGTCATCCCTTTCCCCGTTGGAAAAATGGAGAGTATTGGGGAACGGGCCAGGGGGGATTTGGTGGAAACTTTGGTGGATTTGGCGGAGGAACGGGTGGCCAGGGCTTACGTTGAAGGGGTGACTGAACCTATCGACCATCCCTTTTCTCATCATGAAATATGTGGGTGGATTTTTGGGACCGTTTTCTCGAAATCCGGCTATGTGATGCTCCAACCCTCTCCATGGATTTTTTGAGACTTCTGGAAATGAAATTGTTGGGAAGGTCGATCACGACTAGAAATCCGATATTCCCAGGCCAACTTTATGCCGGCCTGGGAGGATATGGTTTATGACAACATTTTATGATTTTCAAACGTTAACGAACGCACGACAATTTCACCATTTTCATAAGAAATAATGCGACGGGTGGCCGGAAGATCTGAGTTGCCGACCCTGATGTGTGTATCTGAAAAACTGTCGACATTTTTCAGTGACCGGTCTTTTGGTGAAAAATAGTAGACCGTATATCGGGTGGTGAGATGATGGTGATCCTGGGTGACTGCACTATCTTCGACGTTGATGGTAAAAGCCGCTTGTGGCATGTTGCGGTTGATCTGCGTTATGCGGTTGTCCTTCACCCTGTACCAGGAACCCATGCCATCTCCATGAATGGTGATCCGTTGTCCCAAAGGGTGCTGGTCATCTCCCTCTAAAGTCAGGGTATGTTTTCCGTCTGATTCCTGAAAGGTTCTGGGCCCCCGGTGCACCGCAATCATTCCAATTTGGTTTTGAGCCCAGGTTTGTAGTTCCGCATCATCGATGACCACCGTCACATCCCGTGGTCCTTTCACGGTCACAGTCCCTTTGGTTTCTTTCCCGTTGACATTAACCCGAAGGTCGGACTGAAAGCCCTTGAAGTCAGGTTGCCACCGGGCCGTTTTGGCAAAGGCCGCTTGTAGCAGTTCGCGGGCCTTTGGATCATCCTGGACCTCTGTGGTTTGTTTTACTTCTGTATTCTTTTCCATGGCGAAGACTCCTTTTCCTGTGATGTCGGTATGTGACCAGGCTGATTGAGCGAACACTGAGGATCATTATAAGGATCTCAGAAGAGGTCGACAACCGTTTAGATGGAGTGAGATCCGGAGGACTCTTACAATCCTCAGCCTCATTGGTTGTATCGGGAAATTTGCCGTGGCAACAATTACATTTTCCAAAAACCCTCTGTCAGAATCTCATCTTTGCTAAAGGTTTCACTCTTTCCCCGGATGCATATAAAAGGCTAAAAAAGTGGGAGATAAAGGTACGTTGAAAAGAAGGTGGTGTTCGGCTAGGCTGCATCCATAATTTTTTATCTGAGGAGAGAATTACGGGCATAGATGTCCGTGTTTTTCATCCCTTTTACAAAGATGTTTCGCTTGCTTCCACCCCCAAGAGGCATTGCGCATGAACGCCGCAGAGCAACAGGTACATGAAGTCCGAAAACTCAAACGAAGTGAAGCCCATGGTTGGCTGATACATCTTTTTCAGGTCATGGTTTTGGTGGGTCTGTTGTTACCCACCTTCGCGTTGCCAACAGTATGGGCCGAAGATGTCCCCGATGTGATTGGGTTGAGTCAGGGGGCGGCGGAGTCGGCCATTATGGGAGCGGGCCTGACGGTAGGAACCATTACGAACAGTAGTCATGCGTCGGTGCCGGCGGGGAGTGTGATCAGTCAAACACCGG